>CAYVGA010000131.1:0-5433 GCA_964449855.1 uncultured Lachnobacterium sp. | reverse complement strand
ATTCGCATAGTTTTACGAGAAATCTGCATTACTTTTGAAATCTTACGAAGATCATCATCCATGATAACAATTCTTCTTCATGTCAATTATCCATAATTTATCAACATAAAAAGGACTTCACCACTCGCGAAGCCCTTTCTAAATTCTTTTGTTCTATCTTTCTGTCTCTTTTTTTGATTTTTTCAATGCTGATTTTTCCATTGTCGCTTTCTCTTCTGCTGCTTTTCTCACCGCTAAGAGATGCATCTCTTCTGTAGCAAACGAAATCTTTGTAATTGCATCACGTTTCGACAAATAGCACCAGAAACTATCATTTGGAATTGAAATATCCACACAGTCACCACGACCAAGATAGTCATATTCAATGTGCATACTTTCTAAATCCATCGCACTACGTGTAAGCACATATGGTTCTCCATGATAATTACATTCCACTCTTGTTTCCGTAGGTGTCTGAATCAGCTTTCCTTCTCCTTGGTGATAGAATTTCAAAGAACCCGGTAAGGTTTCTACACGTACAGTATCTTCAAAATAGTAAGTGCCTTCTTCGACTTCTTTACGAACACATTCTCTTTCCCAATTACTCCAATCTGGAATATGATGGAATTCTGTATCACCTACTAAGGCATGCATACGGCCATATTCATCCATTTCCCATTCCTTGTTACAATGCTGACACCAAAGCTTGATTCCTTTGGAATCCATCTCTCCTTCTGTCTGACATGCTGGACATTTGTAAAGAAGTGCATGTAAACCTTCTGCACGTTTTGGATGGTTAATTTGAATCTTATTTTCATACTGCCATTTGAAATCGTCATACTGGAACGCTTCTTTTACACGTGCATCAATCTCTGCAACCGATAATTTTCTACATTCTTTCGCAGTGATAATCTGTTCCATCTCTGCTTCAATATGATTTCCTTTATCAATCTTATTCCACTGAGGCTGTGTGATAAAGTTTCCATGAATACGCAATACCACAACAGGTACACGAAGCAAACGAATCAACTTCGCTGTAGACTCTGGAATATAAGAAGTACATCCATCCAAAGAATAACGTGCTTCTGGGAAAAGAACAAATGGATTTTCTAATTTTTCAATACAATAACGAATATTTTTGATTAAGTTTAAATCACTGATATACTTACGAGTACCAAGCACTCCTAACGAACGCATTAATGGTTCTGTATAAGTGTTAAACCCTTCTAAAGTCATAACATTGTTTGCACGATATGGCTGAACTGCCACTGTCATAACCATAAAATCAATCATAGATGAGTGTGTAACAAGCATCAAATATGGACCATTTACAGACTCCATATTTGTCTTTTTGAGTTTAAAATTACGTCCTTTTAACACGGGTTTCGAAATAATCTCTCTCGCAACCGGAAACAAAAAACCTGGTTTATGTGGTTTTTTTGCAAAATCAAAACTTTTTACTTTATCTCTACTGACTGTTGTAACTTTTTTCATACGTCTCCTCATTCGAAATATAAAAAATCTATAAACTCCTATCTATCATATCTTAACATGAATAAAACTTGTATGCAAGAAAAAAAACACGCTCCAATAAATAGAACGTGTTTTTAATCTTAAACAACCTGATACCACACAAAAAGAAGTATTGCACTAATCACCAAAAAGATAAGGCCAATCAGCAATGTAAAATTCTCAAAAAATCCTTTTCTTTTTGCTTCCTTTTCTGTTCTGTATTCATAGTACTTTCCTACATCATCACTTACCATACCGGGAAGCAATGCATGCGCGGCTTTTTTTACAGCATAACCGAATATATCAAAAAATCCCGTAGACGCAACCCAAATCATTGCTCCAAATCCCAAATATAAAACAGCCGCTACTGTAAAACCATCTCCCACAGCCATAACCTTATCGGCTAATGCCGGTTTCGAAAACAAACCTCTTGAAACCATTACTGTGAAAGCAAGTACAAGACCAATACCTGCCTGTACATAATATTTCAAATTCTTCATTATTCACTCACCTGTGCACGATATTTTTCAAACTCTGCATCATTACAATGAACAAAATGTCCTGGAGTAACTTCGCGTAATGAAGGTAAATCAACACTGTAATCATGTTCTTTTAATGGAACATAAGTAATACGTTTTCTCTTCTTTTCGAATTCTGGGTCTGGTACTGGAATTGCTGATAAAAGAGAACGAGTATATGGATGCATTGGATGTTCGAATAATTCATCCGCATCAGCTAACTCTACTAATTTACCAAAGTACATAACACCAATTCTATCTGAGAAGTATTTAACTACAGATAAGTCATGAGCGATGAACATAACGGTTAAGCCCATTTTATGACGAAGGTCATCTAAAAGGTTGATAACCTGAGCCTGAATCGAAACGTCAAGTGCTGATACAGGTTCGTCCGCAATGATAATTTCCGGATTCATAACTACTGCACGTGCTACACCAATACGCTGACGCTGACCGCCAGAGAATTCGTGTGGATAACGACCGGCATGTTCACGAACCAAACCTACCATTTCCAATGCTTCGTATACCTTCTGGTCAATCACTTTTTGATCTTTCTCACCACTGATTACAAGACCTTCTGCAATAATCTGTCCTACTGTCATACGTGGATCAAGAGATGCGATTGGATCCTGGAAAATCATCTGAATATCTGTAACTGTTCTGTGCTTTTTGTGGTCTGCTTTCGCTGCTTTCATACCCTCTTTTGCTTTTGCAATACGAGCATCCGTGTCAGCTTTAATTTTTGCCAAATCTGCACTTCCAGCTTTCTTAGCTGCTTTATACTCTTCTTTTGCAGCTTTGATTTCATCTTTGTATGATTTTGTACCAGCAGCAATTCTTTCGCCTTTGTAGAAAATATTACCAGATGTAATATTATATAATTTAATGATGGAACGGCCGGTTGTAGTTTTACCACAACCTGACTCGCCTACTAAACCAAATACTTCACCTTTTTTTACTTCAAAACTAACATCATCTACCGCTTTGTTTGGTCCAAAGTACTGACAGAGATGCTCAACGCGTAATAAAGTTTCACCATTATTCATTTGAAGCACCTCCCTTAGCTTTCATTCTAGCAATACGATTCTGAATAATCTGTGGAATCTCTACCTTTGGTGCATTTGGATGGAGTAACCATGTAGATGCAGAATGTGTATCACTAATCTTAAATTCAGGTGGCTGCATTTCAAAATCAATCTGCATTGCATATTTGTTTCTATCTGCAAATGCATCACCAACCGGTGGATAAATCATATTTGGAGGAGTACCCGGAATTGCTTCCAAACGGTCTTCTGTTTCCAAATCCGGCATCGCAGAAAGAAGTGCCCAAGTATATGGGTGAGCTGGTGAATAGAATACATCCTCGCTCGTACCGGTTTCAACGATTTTACCAGCATACATAACCGCAATACGGTCTGCCATATTTGCAACTACACCTAAGTCATGTGTAATGAAAATAATAGATAAATTTCTATCTTTCTTTAATTTGTTGATAAGTTCCAAAATCTGTGCCTGGATTGTAACGTCAAGAGCTGTTGTAGGTTCGTCACAGATAAGAATATCCGGGTCAGCAGCTAATGCAATCGCAATAACGATACGCTGTCTCATACCACCTGAGAATTCAAATGGATACTGTTTGTAACGAGTTCTCGCATCTGAGATACCTACTTCTTCCATAAGCTTAATTGCTCTATGTTTTGCCATTTCTTTTGTCACTTTATGAACACTGCCTGATGCATTCTCTTTAAAGAATGTGATAAGTTCATCTGCCTCTGTTACGAAATCTCTTGTTTCATCACCGGAAAGCAATTCATTATAGTGTTCTACCAAACGGTCGAGCGCTGCTGTGATTGTTATCTTTGCAACTTCTAGGTCAACTGCAGTAGAAGGAGTAACTTTCCATGTAGGAGTCTTTCCTCTCGCAACCAATTTGTCATATTTCTTCTGCTGTTTATCATGCAGTTTTGCAGCCTTTTCATTCTTTGGAATACCTTCAAAGTATATTTTTACAGCCGCTTTAATGGTAGAGCCAAATGTATATGCTACACCATCTTTTCTAATTTCAAGTTTGTCAATAGAAGCTTCTACTGCTTTAATCATAGCTTCCATTGCCGCATCACATGCTTTTTTGTCCATGTTCTCTGCTTCAAGAACGCCACGATTTGCTTCTACCACTTTTACAGCCTCAGCTTTGAGTTCCATATGCTTTTTCGCACTGTTTGCTAAAGCTTTTACAACGTGACTCTTAAAATCATTCATGAAGTTTTCATTCATGTAATTTACTAAATATTCGTTCAATTCTGCTATTGGCATCGCTGGAAGTGTTTTTCCAGAGAATGTAAGGAAGTAACCCATACTAAAGAAGTCCGGTATTTCCTTTTCAATCGCTGGTTTTACAATATTTTGAATCTCTTTTAAAATACGTGCAGCATCTGCATAGTCTTTTTTACGTGCAGCATCTGCAGCACCTTTTTTCAATTCATCTGCAAGTGATTTTATCTTGCCTGCATCTGTTCCGCTTACCACATACTCATTTGAAGTAGCTGCAGCCAAACGTGCAATTTCTTCCAAAGTATACTTTGGATCTTTAAAAGCATCTTTTTCAATATAGAATAAAACGTCTTCAATTTCATCTGCTACTTCAACTGCGGATTCTTTTGCAATATTGTATGCAGATTCTAATTCAATATGCTTAAATTCGAACTTGTCGAATTTTGTACATAATTCTTTCAAAGCAGGATTGTTTTCTACTGCCACGATCTCATCACCAAGTAATGCAAGTGTATTCGTGAACGCTTCTTTACAAGACTTCTGACGCGCTTCACCCTTTAATAACATCGCTTCTGTAAGCTGATTACCAATACGCATAATTGGATTTAAGCTGGATAATGGATCCTGGAAAATCATCGCTATCTTATCTCCACGGATACGATAGAAATCGTCTTCTGTGATTTTCAGTAAGTCCATTCCATCGTAAACGATAGAACCACCTTCGATGATGGAGTTACCTGCTAAAATACCAAGGATAGCTTTTGAAGTAACAGATTTACCGGAACCGGATTCACCTACTACTGCAAGTGTTTCACCTTCGTGTAAATCAAAACTAATATTTCTAACTGCCTGTACTTTACCTGCCGGTGTACGGAAGGAAACTACAAGATTTTTTACAGATAATTTCTTTTTCATCTTCTATTAATCCTCCGTTCCTCTAAGTGATGGGTTAAATGCATCTCTTAAACCATTACCGAACAAGTTGAATGAAATCATCAACAATGAAATGAAAATCGCCGGGAATAAAATAATGTGTGGATATGTTGTAAGGAATGGCTGTCCCTTTGACAACATACTACCAACCGATGTCATTGTTGAAGAGTCTAAGTTTACGATACCCAAGTATGTTAAGTTACCTTCGGAGAAGATAACA
>CAYVGA010000130.1:0-5531 GCA_964449855.1 uncultured Lachnobacterium sp. | reverse complement strand
TCAACTAACTTAGCAATGCGCTGCATAGCTAAGCTTGCACTGTTTGTACTCATTTTATTTCCTCCATGTATTTATTAGTTAAAAATAAGCAATTTTCACTAAGTACCATTATACCCACACATTTAAAAAAAGCAACCTAAAAAACAACTAAAAAAATAATAAAATTAAGTAGTTACACTGAAAAATTGACGAAATACAACCGTCAGTATATCTTTAAATCCCCATGAATCCACAAAACCTTGTGAAATCAAAGGAATGGAATCTATTTTTACTTCTCCCAGATAAAGATTACATTCTCCCAAAACAGCTCCTTTTTCAATCGGAAGATATATATCTTCATACATAACCCGTTCTATTCTGAACTGTTCCTCATCCGTCATTAACAACTGGTAGCTCCTTTTTTCAGCCGATACCGTTACTACAGATCTTTCATTTAAAGTATAAAACTCCGGTATATTTACGTACCCATCCATTTTTAATTCTTCCGAAATTTCATCCAAAACAACTTCTTGTTTATCATATGTTTCCAAACCATATGTAAAAAGCTGCCTTGCATCTTTCCATTTATAGGTTTTGTTATTCGGCCAGCCACAGGCCAGCAAAGCAATGGTATACCGTTCTCCTCCCTGCTCCAATGCGGCCACATAACAATATCCCGCTTTGGAAGTAAATCCTGTTTTTCCTGATAACACTCCGTCCATCTGATCCAAAAATGCATTGCGATTCACAAACGATCCCCAGTTTCTTGCCTGCGTAATCTCCAAAAAAGCATCTTTCATCGGTGATTCCCACACGCAGTATGCCATCATTCTACACAAATCTTCTGCCGTAGTATGGTGAAAACCGCCCTCGTTTTCTGCATCCAGACCATTTGGGGTAATAAAATAAGTATCCTTACATCCAATTTCTCTCGCCTTTACATTCAGCAATTCTGCAAATGCAGTCTCACTGCCCGCTACATGTTCTGCAATCGCTACCGCACAGTCATTGAACGACTCCAGCATCAATCCATAAACCAATTCTCTTAACGAGTACTGTTCTCCCTCTTTCATTCCATAACGGACTTGGGGCTGCGAAGATGCATTAGCAGATATAGTAACCACTTCGTCCAAATCACAGTTTTCTAATGTGACAATACACGTAAGAATCTTTGTTGTACTAGCGTTCGCCATCGGATTTGTTTCCTGCTTTCCAATTAAAACCCTTCCTGTATCACCATCCATCAACGCATAACTTCCGGAATACATACTTAACCCGGACTGTGCCAGCACAGATTCTTCTATACCTATCCCCATGTCTAAACACCAGCCAGATGCTACAACACTGATTGTTACTATAAAACACAGAATTTTTTGCTTCTTCTTTTCTTTATTCCAACAAAAAACAGCCATATATATCCCACCTTTCTTGAAATATATATGACTATCCGGTTTGTCTTTATTCGTAAACCCATAAGACATCAGATTCTCTCGCCTAATCGGGCTGTGCAGATGGGTTTGCTCACGCAGAAATCTGTTCTTACGCTCAAATATTCATGTCCACATTCATCTCTGCTTCTGCTTCCTGTTTGAATTCCTCAATCTGTACCTGATTCAACACCGGAAGATTGTCAATGGAATTTACTCCAAAACTCCGTAAAAACTCTTCAGTTGTGCCAAAAAGAATTGGTCTGCCCGGTGCATCCAGACGCCCTAATTCACATACGAGATTGTATTCCATCAGCTTACTCACGGCATGTTCCGAAGACACCCCTCGGATTTTTTCAATTTCTGCCCTTGTCACCGGCTGTTTATAAGCAATAATCGAAAGTGTTTCTAACAAAACATCTGTCAGCACTCTTTGTTTTGGCTGTTTGGCGATTCGAATCAAATATTCATACATCTCACTCTTTGTACACATCTGATATGCACCATCCAATTCCACAACCTGTGTCCCAAAAGAATCATCCTGACAACGTTCAATCATTTCATCCAATATTTTCTTCGTCTGTTTTTTATCTAATTCAATCGCTTCTGCAATTTTTTCTAATTCAACAGATTCACCCATTGCAAACAGGATTGCTTCTATAATGGCATGATAATTTTTCTCTTCCATTTATCTTTACTACCTTTTACATCTTATTATATCTTATTTTAAGCCACAATCCGGGATTCGATTTTGATATCATCAAAAATCTTTTCCTGTGTAATCAAAATTTTACCCACTTTCATAAGTTCCAAAATAGCTAAAAACGTTACTACAATCTCCACCTTTGAACTTTGTGCTTCCAATAAATTGCGAAAACTAAAGTGTTTATGCTCAAGTGCATAATTTTCCAGTTCCAACATCTTTTCTTCCAGAGAAACTTCTTCTTTTTCAATTTTTCCATACTTCGAACGGATTGGGTCGATTTTATCCACCTGCTTTTTCATAACATTTCTATAAATCTCATTTAGTTTTGCAAGTGTAATGTCTGCAACCAGTGCCTCTACATTCACCGGCTCCTGGTAAGCCAGTACTTCTGCCGGAATCGTAGGTGCTTTGAACATCACACGACTGGCATCCATCTGTAAATCTTTCAGCTCATATGCCATACATTTATACATTTTGTATTCCAGCAACTGTTGTACCAATTCATTTCTAGGATCTTCTTCGGTTTCTTTCTCCTCTTCTGATACCGGCAAAAGCATACGAGACTTGATATCAATCAAAGTCGCGGCCATTACCAGAAACTCACTTAGAATATTCAAATCCTGACGTTTCATCTCCGCAATATATTCCATATACTGATTGGTAATTTCCACAATTGGAATATCATAAATATTTACTTTATTCTTATCCAGCAGGTACAGAAGCAAATCCAAGGGACCTTCAAACACCTGTAGTTTTACATTTAAATCCATATATTAATTTTATTCCTCTTTGTAATTATTCCTCTTTTACAATAAAGGGGAAAACAACTGCATCACACTCAAAAATAATTGATAGAAGAAATTTTTGTTTTCACATTCCTCCAGCAAAATCTGCCGGCTGACTGCAAATGTTTTACACGCATCCTCTTTTACTTTTCGAACACTGTCCGTATTGTACAAGAGTGTACCACATTCAAAATGCAGATACAAGGCTCTAAAATCGAGATTTGTCGTACCTATAGACGCATATTTATCATCCACCACCATACATTTCGAATGAATAAATCCAGGTGTATACTGATAAATCTTCACGCCACCCTGAATCAGATTTTCATAGTTTGCCTGCGTCAGTAAAAATACCATTTTTTTGTCCGGAATGGCCGGTGTTACAATACGCACATCCACCCCACTGCGAACAGCATTAATTAATGCGGCCGCAAGTTCCGAGCCAATGATAAGGTATGGCGTAAAAATATAAACATATTCACGGGCATGATTGATTAAATTCAAATAAACACCCTCAATCAAATATCTCTTATCCAATGGACAGTCGCCATATGGCTGCACAAACCCTTTTTGCTGTTTCATCAAAGCGGCATTGTCGTTCTCAATCACTTTAAACCGCGTGAAATCCTCGGTTCCTTTTGTAATAAAACTCCACATTTCCAAAAACATCGTAGTAAACGACCAAACCGCATCCCCGGTAATACGAACTCCTGCATCTTTCCAATGTCCAAAACGTTCAATCGCATTGATATATTCATCCGCAATATTCACTCCACCTGTATACGCTACCTTTCCATCAACTACCATAATTTTACGATGGTCTCGATTATTCATAATAATGGAAAGAAATGGTCGAAATGGATTGAAACATGCAACATGGATGCCGTTTTTTTGAAGTTCCTTATAAAAATGTCTAGGAAACTCATCAATACAGCCCATATCGTCGTAAATCAGACGTACATGCACACCTGCTTTTGCACGCTCTGCCAATGCATCCACCAATGTATCAAACATCTGTCCTTTTTTCATAATAAAGAACTCCAAAAAGATGAATGACTTTGCATTTCGGATATCCTCAATCATATCCTCAAACATGTCTTCACCAATGGAATAATATTTTGATTCCTTTTCCATATAAACCGGATAACTTCCTACATTTTGCGGAAGACACATCTGTTTATAAGCATCCGCATCCTGTTCTTTTGCGTACACGCATACATCTGCCTGCTTTTCTCTTAAAGGTTCCACAAACGCCTGCAGAGACTCTATCTGCTGGCGGGATTTTTTGGTCATCTCCGAACGGCCGAAAATGAAATAACATGGACATCCCACAATTGGAATAAACAGAATCAGAAAAATCCACGATAATTTATTATGTGGACGCATATCTTTATATACAACATATAGCGCAATCACAACCGAAACAGTACGCAACAGTACGGTAAACCAGGGATTTATCGCCTCGGCTTCATAAAGAGTCGCAACAATCCACACGAATTGCATCAAAATAATAATTCCTGTAAAGACTAATCTGCCAAATAATTTATTTAATACTTTCTTCATTTGTTATGCCTCCAAAAAAGTATTTTATAGCATTTTCATGAGATTATCAACATCAAGTATGCCCCAAGAAGGCGATAAATTCTTAATTTTTTCTGAAACTGTATCATATAACAACATTTTTATTTCTGACGGACGCAGATTATTGTTTTTTTCTAAGGCTAATGCCAATGCACCACAACAAATCGGAACCGACATGGATGTACCGCTTTTTATCACATATTCCCCTTCTTTTAATCCATAACTTTTGATTGCCGTTCCCGGTGCTAATATTTCCGGCTTCACAATACAGCATGCCGTAGGACCTCTGCCGCTATAGCTCTTGCTTGTTTCATACACATCATCACTGGAACCGACCGTAATCACTTTTCGAGACACGCCGGGTACCGTTATGGAATTCTCTTTCGGACCATTGTTACCTGCAGCGGCCACTACCACTACACCTTCATCCCAGAGTTTTTCTAATTTATCGATCAATATTTTCTGTAATTTTGGATTTGCATTGGGTAAATACCCCATGGAAAAATTCAAAATGCGAATATTATATTCTTTATGTTTCTTTTCCAGCCACTCCAAAGCATGGATGGCTTTTTCTGTAGTACCATTTCCTTTTTTATCCAATATTTTAAAGACAAAAAGTTCTGCCTTTGGTGCCATGCCAATAATTTCATAATTTTCATCCATACCACCACACAAAATCCCTGCAATATGTGTCCCATGCCCATTATCATCATACGGATACGTTCTGCCATTTATAAAATCTTTAAAATATACAATCCGATTTCTTAATCCAATCAAAGGCGCTATCCCTGTATCTAATAAAGCAATCCTGACTCCATTACCGGTATAACCGTCTTTGTAGACCTGATCTGCATGCACTTCTTTTTTTACACGCCTCATATAACTCTGCTTTCAAAGTTTCTCATTTATAGATTATGATTTGCTTTGGATTATGCTCACAAAAAATTATAATATCAAAAAGACTACACACTGCTTCCAATGTGTAGTCTGATTGTAGTTCTATTATTTGTCTGCTGGAACATCTTTGATTGAGAAACTGATTCTTCCCATCTT
>CAYVGA010000129.1:0-5532 GCA_964449855.1 uncultured Lachnobacterium sp. | reverse complement strand
ATATGGTTTTAAACGGATCACAAATCATCATTGAATGTTTAAAAGAACAGGGCGTGGATACTGTATTCGGATATCCGGGTGGAGCGATTTTAAATGTGTATGATGCGATTTATCAACAGAATCAGATTAAACATATACTGACTTCTCACGAGCAGGGTGCATCCCATGCAGCGGATGGATATGCGAGAAGTACAGGTAAAGTAGGTGTTTGTTTTGCGACAAGTGGACCGGGAGCAACGAATCTGGTAACCGGTATTGCAACAGCGTATATGGATTCGGTTCCAATGGTAGCGATTACTTGTAACGTAACCTTACCACTTCTTGGAAAAGACAGCTTCCAGGAAATTGATATTGCCGGCATTACAACACCAATCACAAAACACAATTTTATTGTAAAAGACGTAGAACATTTGGCTGACACTATCCGCAGAGCATTTTCTATCGCAAGAAAAGGCCGTCCAGGCCCGGTACTGGTCGATATTCCAAAGGATGTGACAGCAGCCAAATGTGAATATAAACCAAAAGAAGTGGAATTTCCGGCGAGAGTTTCACATACCATTAAGGATGAAGACGTTGAAAGAGTGCTTCGTCGTATACGAAAAGCAAGGAAGCCATTTATTTTTGTTGGCGGTGGTGCAGTAATTTCTGAAGCAAGTGAAGAACTTCGTAAATTTGTGGAATTAGTAGATGCTCCGGTATGCGATTCCTTGATGGGAAAAGGTGCTTTTGATGGCACAGATTACCGATATACCGGTATGCTTGGTATGCATGGTACAAAAACATCAAACCTTGGTGTAAGTGAATGTGATTTGCTTATTGCCATTGGTGCTCGTTTCTCGGATCGTGTACTTGGCAATCCAAAACGATTCGCTCGTCATGCAAAAATCGTACATATTGATGTAGACCCGGCAGAAATTAATAAAAATGTGGTAGCGGATGCGAGTATTATCGGTGATGTAAAGGAAGTTTTGACTAGATTAAATGCAGAACTTCCACAGTACAGTCATCCGGAATGGATGGGACATATTCAGCAGATGCAGTCAAGATATCCTATGCGATATAGTCCGACAGGACTTAGCGGTCCATATATTATTGAAAAGATTTATGAAATGGTACATGGCGATGCTATCATGGTAACAGAGGTTGGACAGCATCAGATGTGGGCGGCACAGTATTATAAGTACAAACAGCCTCGTACCTTATTATCTTCCGGTGGACTTGGCACAATGGGATATGGTCTTGGTGCGGCGATTGGTGCACAGATGGCAAACCCAGACAAACAGGTTGTAAATATTGCAGGTGACGGTTGTTTCCGTATGAACATGAACGAATTGGCAACTGCAAGCAGAAATAAACTTCCACTAATCGAAGTCATTATCAACAACCATGTACTTGGCATGGTTCGTCAATGGCAGACCTTATTCTATAATGAACATTATTCTGCAACAATCTTAGACGATGGTGTGGATTTTGTAAAAATTGCAGAAGGACTTGGATGTGAAGCAAGAAGAGTTACTTCCAGAGAAGAATTTGAAGCAGCGTTCCAGGAAGCATTAGAATGTAAAAAGCCATTTGTAATTGACTGTATCATTGATTCAGATGACAAGGTATGGCCAATGGTAGCACCTGGTGCACCGATTAACGAGGCATTTGATGCAAATGATGTAGCGAAATAGTATGAAAAAGAACTTCAAGTAATTTTCCAACGCACTTGAAGTTCTTCAAAGAGATAAAGAATTATTTTAAGGAGGTAGTTGGAAATGAGTAGAGTATATAATTTCTCAGCAGGACCTGCAGTTTTACCAGAAGAGGTACTTCGTGAAGCAGCAGAAGAAATGATGGATTACAAGGGATGCGGAATGTCCGTAATGGAAATGAGCCATCGTTCGAAAGTTTTTGACGAAATCATCAAAGAAGCTGAAGCTGATTTAAGAGAACTTTTAAATATTCCGGATAACTACAAAGTATTATTCTTACAGGGTGGTGCATCACAGCAGTTTGCAGCAGTTCCTATGAACTTAATGAAAAACAAAAAAGCTGGTTACATTGTAACCGGTCAGTGGGCGAAAAAAGCTTTTGCAGAAGCAAAAATGTATGGTGAAGCAGTAGAACTTGCATCATCTGCTGACAAAACATTCTCTTATATCCCGGATTGCAGCGATTTAGCAATCACAGATGATATGGATTATGTTTATATCTGTGAAAACAATACAATTTATGGTACAAAATTCAAAGAATTACCAAATACAAAGGGTGTAGATTTAGTATCTGACGTATCTTCCTGCTTCTTATCAGAACCAGTGGATATTACAAAATATGCTATTATGTACGGCGGCGTTCAGAAAAACGTTGGTCCGGCAGGTGTTGTAATCGCTATTATCCGTGAAGATTTAATCACAGATGATGTATTGCCAGGCACACCAACCATGTTAAAATACAAAACACAGGCTGACAACGATTCCCTTTACAATACACCACCATGTTATGGTATCTATATTTGTGGCAAAGTCTTCAAATGGATTAAGAAAATGGGCGGCCTTGAAGTAATGAAACAGATGAACGAAGAAAAGGCTAAAATCCTTTATGACTTCTTAGATGCAAGTGAAATGTTCAAAGCAACTGTTGCTCCAGCAGATCGTTCTCTTATGAATGTTCCATTCGTAACAGGTGATGCTGATCTTGATGCAAAATTCGTAAAAGAAGCAAAAGCAGCAGGATTTGAAAACTTAAAAGGACATCGTTCTGTTGGCGGTATGCGTGCATCTATCTACAACGCAATGCCAAAAGAAGGTGTTGAAAAATTAGTTGAATTCATGAAAGCTTTCGAGGAAGCAAACAAATAAAAAGAATGAGATGACGAACTGCTGTAAACAGTTGTAAAAGATTTTGTGAAGTAGTTCGAAATTGGAGGTATATACCATGTTTAAATATACATGCTTAAATCCTATCGCAGATGTAGGTTTGAATTTATTTATCAGCAAATATGAAAAAGTAGATGATATCAAGGATGCAGATGCTGCATTAGTTCGTAGTGCATCTGTACATGATATGGAACTTGGTGACAAAGTAGTAGCTATCGCACGTGCCGGAGCTGGTGTAAACAATATTCCGCTTGAGAAATGTGCAGAACAGGGTGTCGTAGTATTCAACACACCAGGTGCAAATGCAAATGGTGTAAAAGAACTTGTACTTGCAGCTATGCTTTATGCTTCTCGTGACTTAGTTGGCGGTATTGAATGGTGTCTTGCAAACAAAGATGATGCTAATATCGCAAAAACAGCAGAAAAACAGAAGAAAAACTTTGCCGGTACAGAAATTTCCGGTAAAAAACTCGGTGTTATCGGTCTTGGTGCAATCGGTGTATTAGTTGCAAATGCAGCTACAAACCTTGGTATGGAAGTATACGGATATGACCCATATATTTCTGTAAATGCAGCTTGGAGCTTATCCGGTACAGTAAAACACATCGCAAATATCGAAGATATTTATAGAGAATGTGATTTCATTACCATTCATGTTCCATTGTTAGAAAACACAAAGAAAATGATTAATGAAGATGCGATTTCAAAAATGAAATCAAATGTTATCGTATTAAACTTTGCGAGAGATTTACTTGTAGATGAAGAAGCTATGGTAAAAGCTTTAGAAGAAGGAAGAGTAAAACACTATGTAACAGACTTTGCTAATCCAACTGTAGTTGGCAAAAAAGGCTGTATCGTAACACCTCATCTTGGAGCTTCTACAGCAGAATCCGAAGACAATTGTGCTATCATGGCTGTTCGTGAAATCCGTGACTATTTAGAAAACGGTAACATCGTTCATTCTGTAAACTATCCGGACTGCAGCATGGGTGCTTGTACAACAGCAGGCCGTGTAGCTGTATTACATAGAAACGTAAAAGGTATGATTAGCCAGCTTACAGCAGTTATGGGTGATGCTGACGTAAACGTAGCAGACATGACTACAAAAGCAAAAGGCAACTATGCATATTCTCTTATGGATATTGATACTCCAATCGCAGAAGATGCAGTTGCAAAATTAAATGCAATTGATGGTGTATTAAGAGTACGTGTAATCAAATAATAACACTGGACACAAAGTGGACAGTAAAGATGGGGGCTCCGCTTTGGCGGGGCCCTTATATTGAATTTGTGAATCGTAACTTGCCAAGCATACCGAAAAGCTGCCAGTGGCAGGTTTTCAGGTTGTGAAGGCACTGAACAGTTACATATATTGAATAATTACGTAGAAATAAGAAAGGTGGAAGAATATGAGATATGTGCTGACAGCGGATTCCCAGGCGACTAGTGTGATGGAAAATGTAGAAAAAACATTTTTGGAAAACTATATGGATGGTGCGATGCCAAATCTTTTGGATTTTGCAATTGATGTTATATTAGCTATTGTGGTATTTGGAATTGGGACGCGAATCGTAAAATGGGTTCTAAAAGTGTTGAAAAAATCCATGAAACGAGCAAACGCAGAGCAGGGGGTAATTACCTTTGTTTGTTCTTTAAGTAAATATGCCTTATATTTTGTGTTGATTTTGATGATTTTATCACATTTTGGTGTAACTGCAAGTTCTGTAATTGCAGTACTCGGTTCTGCAGGTTTAACGATTGGTCTTGCTTTACAGGGAAGTTTATCTAATTTTGCTGGTGGTGTACTGATTCTCCTTTTGAAACCATTTGTGGTAGGGGATTATATTATCGAAAATACGGATAAACAGGAAGGAACAGTTACAGAGATTACTATTTTTTATACGAAACTGCTGACCATTGATAACAAGGCCATTATGATTCCGAATGGTACATTGTCTAATTCCAGTATTATCAATGCTTCGGCCATGAAAAAACGTCGATTGGATTTGCGTTTCAATGTTGCATATGATAGTGATATTACAAAGGTAAAATCCATTTTGGAAAAGGTAATTTTAAAAGATGAAATGGTATTACCGGAAGAAGATAAGAATGTGTTTGTATGGGATTTTATGAATGGCTATATTGTAATGGGAGCCAGATGCTGGGTAAATAGTTCGGATTATTGGAGTACGAAATGGCGTATGTTGGAAAACATTAAGAGTACATTTGATGCAGAAGGAGTATCCATGGCATTTCCACAGATGGAAGTCAATATTAAAAAATGATTTTATGCAATTTGTATACGGATAGTGGATTTTGTTTGACATATTTCGGCAAATGTGCTAATGTAAAGTAGTGGAGTGCATAGTCCACAAAGGTTTATTGTATTTAGGAGGATTTTTAGTTATGCAGCAGGGAACAGTTAAATGGTTTAATGCAAAAAAAGGATATGGATTCATCTGTGATGAAGCCGGAAAAGAAGTGTTCGTTCATTTCTCAGCACTGAATATGGACGGATTCAAAGAATTAAAAGATGGAGAAAAAGTTGAATTTGAAGTAGTTGACGGCGATAAAGGACCACAGGCTGCAAATGTAACACGTCTTGCTTAAGTTAATGATTTGAATATAAAACACCAGCCCTTCGCGAAAGCGGAGGGTTCTTTTTGTTGTT
>CAYVGA010000128.1:0-5680 GCA_964449855.1 uncultured Lachnobacterium sp. | reverse complement strand
ACATATCAAGCGCATAGTATTTTGGCTTGCTAAAATCCCAGACATCTGTCTTGAAGGTCTCGTTCTCTTCCCAATAATTCTGCCATTTTTTCTCAACCACTTTGTGATTGTAAAGTTCTGCCATTTTTAAATCCTCCTATTTCTTTGGTCCGACCGAAAAATTCCATTGGAATCTCCTTGGAAATAAAAAAATCTTCGTCTCTAATTTTCATTAGAGACGAAGACACTAATTCTCCGTGGTACCACTCTATTTCGTATAAAAGTCCATGTCTTCCTCTAAAAACACGCACTTAAGAAATACGCACTTAAACTCCTTAACGCGGATAAAACGCTTCTTTCTACACATCGTCCTATATAACGATTTCAAAAAAAGAACTCCAAGGCGAGTTCAAAGATTCTGTTTATTGTCTCGCACCAAACGACAACTCTCTGAAAAACATAGGCTTTTACTATTCCTTATCACTGTCTTTCCAATATCATGAATGTATCCATATTACACATTTTTTCCGCATTTGTCAACTAATTAATTTCTGAATAACTGGAATCTTTCTACCATGTTCTGTAACTCAGTCGCTCTTGCAGCCAATTCTTCACTGATAGCAGAACATTCTTCAGATGCCGCAGCATTCTGCTGTACAACAAGTGAAATCTGATTGATGCCGTCCCCGACTTCACCCAATGCCTGTGACTGAGATTTTGATACTTCGCTGTTTGCTTTTGCAATCTCTGCAAAGGATTCCATATCTTTTATAATTCTTTCAAATCCGGTTGCTGTAGCTTCCGTAATTCTATTTCCACTATCAATTTCTTCAATTGTCTTTCCAATTAATTCCTTTGTATTTACAACAGCGTTTGCACTATCTGTTGCTAATTTCCCAATCTGGTCTGCAACAACCGCAAATCCTCGGCCTGCTTCACCGGCTCTTGCCGCTTCAATAGACGCATTTAATGCCAATAAGCTTGTCTGAGATGCAATTTCTTCAATTGTTGTAACAATATTTTCAATTTCGTTGGAAATTTCTTTAATACTCTGCATTTCCTGTTGTAATTTCTGCATCTGCACTCTTTCAGCCTGTGCTTCTTTTACAGATCCCATCATATTTTTATATGCAATCTGTGCCTGTTCAGCTGCTTCATCTGCCATATTGCTTACGGTTTCGATTGTAGCAGTTAATTCTTCTACTGCACTTACCTGTTCACTTGTTCCACTTGCCAATTCATTTGCAGCACCTGCAATTTCGTCTGAACCTTTATCTACCTGTGTTGCAGTATCTCTAATGTTTGCCAGTGTGTTATTATATTCTTTTAAAATAACAACAAAAGACTCTTTGATGCTCTTAAAATCACCAAGATAATCCGGAATCTCTCTGAAATTTCTGGTTAAATCACCACTAGCAACTTTTTCAAAGTTTTCAACAATATTTTTTACATATCCATCTAAAATATCAATAGATTCACGCATGGTAACTGCCAGATGACCTAATTCATCTTCAGATTCCCATGTAATCTCATTTGCAACAGATAAATCACCTACACGCAGACTTCCTGCAGCATGTTCAATCTGTGCAACCGGCTGCGTAATGTCTGAAACAATCATAGCACCAATTTTCTTTGCTGCAACAGTTGCAACTACAACAAAAGCAATAATAGCCACCATTCCAATTCCAAATACGACTGTACTATGAGTTACTTTTTCATCCATGGCAACAGTTGTCAAGTCATCCAATTCAAGAGATAACACAACCACTTCATCCAAAGCAGGTGCACATTGATTCAGAATCATATACTCTGCTGTAGCACGGTCACCGGATTTAAGTGTATCTATAATTGCATATCCAATCTTTTGCCATTCCTGAATATCAGCTTTATATTCTGCACACAATGCATCATCCACTACATCTGTCTCATACAAAATATCCAACTGTTCTTCTATAGCATTCATTTTTTCACTAATCTTTGCCTCATAGGAACTATATGTAGAAGCATCATTTTTTAATACCATTTCACGAACGTTTCTTGCTGCAATATTAATATCAATTCGACACATTTTCACTGCAGTATCTGCTAAATTTACTCGATTAACAAAATCATTGACATTATTGTTGAGTATGCCCAATGCACCCATACTCATAATGCCTGATATGATCATTAAAACAATTACAATATTATATCCTGCATTCAATTTTTCTTTAATTTTCATTTTGGATAAATTTTTTAACATATTACCCACCTGTATCCTTTCGCTTATTATTTTTTCTATTGAAATTCTGTTTCTTCAATACTATCCTTTTCTTCTATTGCAAGTTCTTCTATCTTTATATCACTCACAATATTTGTAAAATTAAGTAAAATGATTAATTTTCCATTTATTTTTACAACACCATCGATATAGGTATTTTCCGCTGCTGAAAAACCAAGATCCCTGATTTCTTCTTTTTCTATTTTATGAATGCCCACCACATTATCAATATGAAAAGCAACTTCCATACCATTCACCTGTGTCACCACAAAATATCCATTTTTCTGTCCGATACCTATTTGCAGACAATTCCCCAAATCAATAACTGTTATCATTTCATCCCTTGGCATAAATATCCCTTCCACACTTGGATGTGTATTGGGGACAGGTACTACACTTTGATAAGCCATAATCTCCTTAATCAAATCTGTAGAAACACCATAATGATTATTACATAACAAAAATTCAATGATTTCTATGTTATTTACATCATCCTGCATACTCATAAAACCTCAATTCCCTCTCCATATAATCTCTTAAAATTTTAACATAAATTTGTATCTTGAACAAGAAAAATATGTTTTTTACAAACTACGCACCAAAACAAAAAGGCTATCATACATCCTATGATAACCTCTTTATAAACTATGTAATTTTAATTCAATCTTAATTAAAACTTAGTCACGCAACTGGAAGTTTGATACAAGTGCATTCCCTATTAATTTTTCAACCGGAAGTTCGCAACAAGTGCATTTAATGCTGTAGCTTGTGCGGATAATTCTTCACTAGTTGCTGAAGCTTCTTCGGAAGCTGCTGAGTTTGACTGTACAACTTGTGAAATACGTGAAATACCTGCATTCGCCTGTTCCATAGACTGTGCCTGCTGGATAGACATTTCACTTAACAATTTGGACTGTTCTGCAATACCAGTAATGGATTCCACTACTTCATCCAATACTTCAGATGTACGTGTAGCAACTTTGTTACCTTCTTCGATTTCAAATAAAGTATTAGCAACAAGTGATCTGGTATCCACTGCTGATTTTGCACTCTGGTCAGCTAAATTACGAATTTCATCTGCTACAACGGCAAAGCCACGTCCTGCTTCTCCTGCTCTGGCAGCTTCGATAGAAGCATTGAGCGATAAGAGGTTTGTCTGGCTTGCAATACTTTCAATCTGTGAAATAATATCTTCAATTTTCTTAGATGTTTCGCTGATACGGTTCATGGAATTTACCATGTTTGCCATTTCTTCACGGCTGAGCTGTGCTTTTTCTGCACAATTCTTAGCTTCATTATAAGCTTCATCCATTCTGCTTGCAGATTCTGTAATACCATCTGAAATAGAATCCATTGTTGTCTGCATCTGCTGTACAGAAGCAGCCTGATCGGTTGCACCTTCTGCTAAATCCTGAGATGCATCTGCTAAGTTATCAGAACCTGCTGATACCTGCTGTGCAGCATCTCCTACTTCCTGTAATGCGCTGTTCATATTTGCAATCATCTTACGAACGCCCATAAGAACACCATTGAACTCACCTACATAAGCATGTTCACAAGTTGTGCGGATAGCAAAATTACCTACCGCCAATTCATCACAAATATAAGTTAAGTCATGAATAATCAAGCCTAATTTTTCTGCCATACCTGTCGCTTCATCCAGCATATCTGAAATTTCATCATTCGTTTCTACAGTAGGGAATTCAGAAGAAACGTCACCAGCAGCAAATTCTTCAAAACGTCTACCCACTGCTTCTAATGGAATTGCAATACCATCTGAAATCTGTTTGCTTATTCTCATAGCAATTACGGATGCAACTACGATTACAACAACAATCAGTGCCATCATAGCAATCTGCATAACTACTAACATATCTTCCGTTTCAGCAGCTTTTTGTTTATTTACAGTCATCAGATTATTCAGTGCGTTATACACTGCTGTATAAGCCGGGGCCATTTCATTTATTGCCAAATCCTGTGCTTCCAAATGATAAATGCCGCCATCTCTGGTTCCCAATTCAATAACCTGTGCCTCAATCGCAAAATATGCTTTTACCGTTGATTCTATTTCTGCCAAAGCTGCATGTCCTTCCGGTGTAACCATCGTAGGACGAATGACTTCGATTGCTTCGTATACATAATCTTCGGTCATATCATGCTGTTCTACCAATATCTGAACCTGTTCCTGCGAATCATAACCGATAATTCCTCGTGTAGCAGAACGACACTGTGAAACAGCTTCCATCAACTGTCCGATGTCCCCCTGTGGTAACGCATAATTATCCATCGCATTCTTATAATTAGATGACAGGATAAAAACAGCAATCACACCTAATATTGCAGCTATTGATGCAATACCTAGCACTAAAATATTTGATTTTTGTAATCTTTCCTGAATTCTCATATTATTAAAATCAAAGAATCCTGCTTTATTTCCGTTTCCCCTATTGCTTTTCGCCATAACGGTCTCCCCCTTACATATTGTTGCTAATATCATATCACTATCTTGTTTTTTTCTCAATGCAATCTAATTTTTTTCGTAAACTTTCGTAAAAATAGAAATGAGTACAGCCATTCAGA
Source organism: uncultured Lachnobacterium sp. (assembly GCA_964449855.1). Taxonomy (GTDB): domain Bacteria; phylum Bacillota; class Clostridia; order Lachnospirales; family Lachnospiraceae; genus Roseburia. The sequence continues at coordinate 861 of CAYVGA010000128.1, read as the reverse complement.
TACTGCAGATTGCAGATGAATATAGAAAAAACTCCACGAAATTCTAAAATTCCGCAGAGTTTTTAATACATACTTTATATATTCATTATTAGTTATTGATGAATTTATCTTCTTCGTTGTTCCAGCTGTAAAGGCTGCGAACTTCTTCACCAACTTTTTCTACTGGATGTTCAGCAGCAATTTTTCTCATAGCTTTGAAGTGAACCTGACGGCCTGCTGGAGACATATCTAATAAGAAGTCTTTTGCAAATGTACCATCCTGAATATCAGAAAGGATTTTCTTCATAGCTTTCTTTGTATCGTCTGTGATAATCTTTGGTCCTGTAATGTAATCGCCGTATTCTGCTGTGTTAGAGATAGAATATCTCATACCAGCGAAACCTGACTGGTAAATTAAGTCAACAATAAGTTTCATTTCATGTACACATTCGAAGTAAGCGTTTCTTGGATCATATCCAGCTTCTACTAATGTTTCAAAACCAGCCTGCATTAATGCACAAACACCACCACAAAGTACTGCCTGTTCACCGAAAAGGTCTGTTTCTGTTTCTGTTCTGAATGTTGTTTCAAGAACACCAGCTCTTGCTCCACCAATAGCTGCAGCATATGCTAAAGCCATATCTAAAGCTTTTCCTGTAGCATCCTGTTCAACAGCTACTAAACATGGAACACCTTTACCTACCTGATATTCAGAACGTACTGTGTGTCCAGGTCCTTTTGGAGCGATCATAGTAACGTCAACATCTGCTGGTGGTTTGATTGCACCAAAGTGAATATTGAAGCCATGAGCGAACATTAACATGTTGCCTGCTTCAAGGTTTGGTTCGATATCTTTTTTGTACATATCAGCCTGTAATTCAT
>CAYVGA010000127.1:0-5686 GCA_964449855.1 uncultured Lachnobacterium sp. | reverse complement strand
TTTCAAAGAAATTGTGGTCATTATAACCGGAATAAAGTGCTTTATGAAGATGATAATTAGTTACAGAGTGGAGTGTATCCGCATTTGCCCAGCGAATGTAATCGCCATGGATAACTTCACCCATCAGCCAAAAGTCCGGCTTTACTTCATTTGCTACACGACGCAAATCCTTCATAAATTCAAAATCCAGTACATCTGCCGCATCCAAACGGATACCGTCTACATCAAATTCTTTTACCCAATAACGAATGACATCGCAAATGTAATTCTTTACTTCCGGATTTCTCTGGTTCAATTTTACCAGCAAATCGTAACCGCCCCAATTGTCATAGGAAAATCCATCATTATACGAGTTATTTCCCCAGAAATTCACATTACAGTACCAATCTTTATATCTGGAATTTTCTCTATGCTCTTTTAAGTCTTTAAATGCAAAAAAATCGCGGCCGGTATGATTAAATACACCATCAAAAATTACACGCAGTCCCTGTGCGTGGCATTTTGCCACAAATTTTTTCAGTGTTTCATTCGTTCCAAGACGACTATCTAATTTCTTATAGTCAGTTGTTTCATAACCATGTCCGACGGATTCGAACAATGGTCCAATATAAATGGCATTACAGCCGATTTCCTTAATATGCGAAATCCATGGCAGCAACTTGTTCAATCGCTCCACTGGTTCTCCATATTCGTTCTGTTTTGGTGCCCCTGTCATACCAAGGGGATATATATGATAGAATATCGCTTCATCATACCACGCCATGTTTTAAGCCCTCCTAATAGCAGTAATTGTGTTGTAAAAAATAAACACTTAATTATAATACTCCAATTCTATAAAAAAATCCACCATTATCATTTTACATCCGTCAAATAAGCAATGTTTTCTCAAAATAGTCGATTAAAACAATTTATAATTTGGAAAATTCCTCACCACTATTTTCCCTACGCAGTACTTCCACCGCTTCTCTTACCAATTCTTCTGAAGTCTGCCAAATTTCATACTCACTCAAAGATGGCAGACCCATGCTGACATCTGCCTTGCGGTATTTCATGGAGCTATCCAAAGTCACTTTACCGGACATATGATAGCTTGTTCCTTTTGTCACAGGAATCAATTTTTCAATCACAGACGCTCCAATTCCGGCACCAGCCATAATGTCGATACGTCCATCCGCTTTCTCCACAAGCTTTGCTAATAATTCCCTGCCTTCCCATGCAGACTGTTTCTGTCCGGAAGTCAAAATCGTATCAATTCTTAAAGCAATTGCCTCTTCCAAAGCCTGATATGGATTGCGGCACATATCAAATGCACGATGCAGCGTCACAGACATCTCATCCGCTTCCCGTAAAAGCTCCTGCATTTTCGGTATATCCAGATTTCCAGCCTCATCCAAAACACCGATAACTACACCTTCTACTCCTGATTCTTTTAATGCACGTATCTGTGATTTCATAATTTCCATCTCATGCGCTGTATAGCAGAAATCCCCAAATCGAGGACGGATTAACGCATGTATACGGATATCTGTATATTTTCTAATTTCTCTTACCAGTGCTGTATCCGGCGTTGTACCTCCAATTACCAGATTCGAACACAATTCCAACCGGGATGCACCGCCTTTTGCCGCGTTAATGGCAGATTCAACACTGTCGACACAACATTCCAATATATAATTTTCCATTACTTTCCCCTCTCTTTACAATTCCATATTTTCATTTTATCTATATTGGATAATAAATGCAATACTACGCAGAACCGGGAGCTCGGAAATTGTAACGAGCGACACCCCTATCAAAATCGCCTTTGGCAAGATGGGTGTCGCTTTGGCTCGCTCTACATGTCCTTACATCTTTTAATGCATGTTTTCGTATTGTTATTTTTGTACACCGCACAACTAAGGTTTTGGACCGGATAATGTGTGAATTTATACGAACAATTGTGATTGTGTCTATGGAAAATTTTTTCTCTGTAAGATGCAGAGGAATTGTGTCTATATAAATTTTTTTCTTTAAAAGATACAAAAAACAAAGAATATGAGCAAAAAAATCATGTTTTACATATAATTTTTGTGAAAAAACCATCAATTTTGTGTCTCACAAATAAAAAATTTTACATAGACACACTTTTAAACATTTTTTACATCTCATAAAAGAAAAATTTTGTATAGGCACAATTTTGGTTTTTTCCAAAATGCAAGAAAGCTAACCCTCCGTCAATAGGTTCTGAGTGCAAATCAAAACTATTGACAAAAGATTAGCTTTCGCATATTTTAAATCGCTATCGCATAAATCGCAGCCATAGAAACAATAATCTGGATAATCGCAAAGCGGAACACCACCTGTGCATTTGACCATTCCATTCTCTTACGAACATGGTCATGAATTGGTGTTGTCGTATTCTTCAAGATACGTATCTTTAAGAAACGAAGCAATGCAACTTTCACAAGACCAAGTCCGCCATCAAGGATAATTACGATAGCGAATAAGAGGAACATCAATGGACTTCCTGATTTTAAAGCAACAATTGCAAGGAAAATGCCCATTGCACGGGAACCGGCATCCCCCATCAAAAGCTTACTAGGTGTGGCATTGTACCAAAGGTATCCCAATAATGAAACTGCAAATAATAAAATCAAAAAGTTAAATTCATCTACAATGCCAAGCATATTGTTCATAACAAAAAATGACATCATACTGATAATTGCAAGTGTTCCGGATAATCCGTCTACACCATCGGTACAGTTGGTTACATTAATTGCAGCCCAAACCAAAACAACGGTAAGAATACCAAAAATAATCGGTGGAATTGTGATGGTGACGCCAAGCAAAGCAATCACAATATCACTGGTATTGTAATGCAGGAATACCACTGCTGTCACAACAGCTACTGCTAAGTCCAACAAGCCTTTTAACAATTCGCCCCAAGGCTTCTCCGCTGCATCATCAAAATATCCGGTCAGCATTTCTACAATGATAAGAATCAGGTAAATCGCAATTTCCACATTCATCTGCGCAAACAACACTGCTGAGATGGCAAATGTAAATACAAAGATGATACCTGCACCTCTAGGCTTTCCTGCCGATAATTTTCCATCGTGGGCAAATGCACGCCCCATATCTCTTGGTAAAAACTTTTCCAGTTTTGCAATCGCTACACAGGTAAGTGCAAAAGCAAATAGAATACCAAAAAATGCAACAATTGAGAAATCAAGTCCTAATAAATTAATCATTTCATATTCTCCTTTATGTATTTTCCCAAAAATGATCTTTCAATCCTTTCAAGATACCGCAAAACAAAAATCATTCTTTTATCCCATTATAAATATTTACGAAAAAAAAGTAAAGTTTTACTTGCTTTTTTCTCATTTTATGGTATCATCTACTTACACGCTTTAACGCGCGAAAGTGAGGAGAAAGAATTATGGCACAAAAAGGGAATTTAATGACTGCTCGTGCAGACATCCGCGTATTAGACGCAACACTTCGAGACGGAGGTCTTGTAAACAATTTTGAATTTACAGATGAGTTTGTAAGCGCACTTTACCGTGCAAACGTAAAGGCTGGCGTTGACTATATGGAATTTGGTTATAAAGCATCCAAGGAATTATTCGATGTAAATAAATTTGGCAAATGGAAATTCTGTGATGAAGCAGATATCCGTGCAATCGTAGGCGACAATCCTTCGGATATGAAGATTGCTGTCATGGCTGACGTAGGACGCTGTGATTACAAAAAGGATATTCTTCCAAAATCAGAAAGTGTTATCGATATGATTCGTGTGGCAACTTATGTACACCAGATGCCAACTGCTATTGACATGATTGAAGATTGCAAGGCAAAAGGCTATGAAGTTGTATGTAATATCATGGCCATTTCCAATGCGAAAGAATCTGACTTAGAACAAGCTCTTGAAATGGTTGCAAACAGCAGTGCTGACGGTATCTACATCGTGGACAGCTACGGCTCACTTTATCCGGAACAGATTCGTGAAATCGCTGACAAATATACAGAAATTGCAGAAAAACACGGTAAATATGTAGGTATGCATGCCCACAACAACCAGCAGCTTGCTTTCGCAAATACCATTGAAGCAACTGCCCGTGGTGTCAGCTACTTAGACGCTACCATGATGTCTATGGGCCGTGGTGCCGGCAACTGTGCAATGGAGCTTCTGATCAGCTTTTTAAAGAATCCAAAATACAACATCTTCCCTGTTATGAAATTCATCGAAGAACACATGATTCCATTAAAAGAATCCGGACTCGTTTGGGGATATGACATTCCATATCTTTTAACAGGAAGACTCAACCAGCACCCTTCTTCTGCAATTGACTACATGAAAGAAGAACGAACTGATTACACAAACTTCTATACAGATTTATTAGATAAATAAATAGAATGTCTTTTACAGATACTCCTTAAAAAAGAAACAGCGGAATTGTCCCGCCGTTTCTTTTTATATATGTCATCTTTTTTCAACTACATATTTGAATATATAATAAAATTGGTAACTGTTCAGTACAGCTCAAAACACTTGCTGTTTTGAGCGTAAGAACGTGATTCAAGAGTGAGCAAACCCATCTGCGAAGCAGATTTTTCATGGGTTTGCGAATCGTAATTATTCAGGTACTGAATAATTACCTTTTTTCTTTTTATTTACTTACAAACATGAAATTGCATATAGTGGTACATTGATTAACCACTCCTGCTCTCTGTAATTTGCCATTGATGTACGAATAACAAATATAATTTAAAAGAAGAAAAATCAATATATGCTTTTAACGGCATAGCCGGCTTATTTACTTTATAAACCTTATTTATGAGCCCACAATCCAACAGCCATTCTATAGTCAACTCAAAATCTTTTGCACGTGCTCCTTCTTTTATTTTTCCAAAGAAAAACTTCTTATTCTCTTTTGCAAGCTGGAGTGGAATCGAATTCCATACCATTCGAAGGCGGGGCAATTCATTCGAAGGCGTATGTTTTCCGAAATCACCTTCATATTGTGCTAAGATTGCATTTTGCATATTACGAACTTCTGTATAATCCTTGTGCTTTGCAAAAAAATCAACCACTTCTGGCATTCCACCTACATAATAATAGTTTTTAAGCCAAAAAATATATTTATCCTTTGCATCTGATATATATTGAAAATTTGGTTGACACAATAAATCCACCAATGGTTTTTCTCCCATTGCCAGTAAGAATTCACGAAAATTCATCGGATACAAATCCAAAACATCTACTTTTCCCACTGGATATGATATCCCTGCATGCAAAGCAACACCCAATAACGAACCTGCCGCCACAATTGGATATTCTGGTGCATTTTCACAAAAATATTTTAGTGACTCTAATGCTCTAGGTGCTTCCTGAATCTCATCGAAAATAATTAGAGTATTCTCTGGTGTAACTTCAACATGTGCTTCTATGTTTATATTCATGATGATACGTTTTATATCATAATCATTTTCAAACACATTTTTCATTCTTTGGTTATTGTAAAACGTAATGTATGCTACCTTTTTAAACTGTGTTCTGCCAAACTCCTTCATAAGCCACGTTTTTCCAACTTGTCGTGCACCTTTTAATATCAATGGTTTTCTATTGGCCTTTTCTTTCCATTGTATCAATTTCCACCTTTTTCCTAATCCATATATAAAACAATTTCACCAGTTTCCCGTG
>CAYVGA010000126.1:0-5769 GCA_964449855.1 uncultured Lachnobacterium sp. | reverse complement strand
GGAAAAGAGCTGCAATCTTTTCCTGGTCAGCTACGGACTGTGTTTCCTGACCTTCTTTTACGCAGATATCTGCGATACCATTTCTAAGCATGCCTGGAAGTTTTGGTGCATACTCATATCTAGCTGTCTGTAATGGTGAAAGTTTCATCTCAATCAATCTCCTTTTACTTTCGTTTTATTTTTATGTAACTAAGATATATTGTAATATATTTTACAAAATTTTTCCACATATATTTGTATTTTCCTAAATTTTCGTAACAATTCGCCCAGACACATTTTCAATCTATTACGAGCTTGGCGAGTCTATCAGACATTTTATAGAAGAAACCACACTCACCATATGATACTCCATCAAAAAAATCTGTTCTGCATATTCTGAATAGTTCTCCTTTGCTGTCGCAAACAATGCATATACATATGTTTCCGTACCTGCGATATATTGCTTCATTTTTTGAGTTGAAAATTCTTTCGCCATATCAGATACGTTATTGATGCGGTCTAGGATTTTCACAAAAATTGCAATACGGTTTCCACTAATGGCCGCATAGTATTGCTCTAAAGACTTGTCCTTTGTCTTGGTAAGGAGTTGGACTGCTTCTTTTACCGGTTCATCCACAGGCAAATCCATAACGGCAACACCGCAGTCTTCACATACGTCATGCAGTAACGCCGCAGCAACAAGTGCATCTTCATCCAGCCCAATCGCTATGGCATGGTACGCCACCATCAACGGATGGTAAATATATGGAATGATTTCTCCCTTTCTGGTTTGTCCTTTGTGCTTTTCCTTTGCAAAAGGAAGTGCTTTTTTCGTCTGTGGTAATTCGTGTTCTTTTGCATACTGTTCAATATATGCATATAAACGCTCTTCGCTCATATAACCGCCGACCAAAGGGTCTGCAAAATTCATAGAACAAGTTTTCATCCTATCACCTCACTAGGTCAATTATATATAATTTTCATATTGAAAGCAAGCCAATCCTAATGCTTATACAATGCAAAATCCAACGTTATTGTTCACTCAGACTTTCTATATATTCGGCGATAAAAAATTACGCCGAATATATAGAACTATTTATCACATTTCGCGTTTAAAATTTACAACCAGTTCCAGTTTCTGCTTTCTCGTTAATTGTTTTATAGCATATTCACGACGCATTGCTTCTTCTTTTGTTTCAAAAGTTTCATAATAAACAAGTTCCACCGGATAACGATTATGGGTGTATTTCGCACCAGTTCCGGAATTATGGCTTGCCATGCGCTTTTCTAAATTATTGGTCCATCCACAATAAAGTGTATCATCTTTACAGCGTACAATATAAGTATAATTCATCCTTTTTCCTCAACATACAAATCGGCAGTGAAATACTTTCACCGCCGATAATTTCTATTTTTCTATATACTGAATTGCAACGCACTGTGGTCCGCCCTGTGTTACAAATGCAGCTCCAAGTTCTAACATCTGTACTTCTACATCAGCAAAACGTTCCTTAATCATCGCAATTGCTTTTTTTGCATCTTCTTCTGCCCTTGCATGGGATACGTAAATGATATGTCTTGCATCCACTTTTACTTCTTCCAAATGATCCACAACGGCTTTCATTGCCAGCTTCATGCTTCGTTTCATACCGAACTTGTCCAAACGGCAACCATCTGGCGTCTGTGTCATAATTGCTCTTAGATTTAAAACAGATGCAAATGTAGCTGCCATCGGTGTAAGACGTCCGCCTCGTCTTAAGAAATCAAAATCCTGTGGAATCAAAAATGATTCCTGATGTTCTCTTGCATACTCTAGCCATTTAATAATTTCTTTTGCAGTTTTTCCTTCTTTTTTCATCTGAACTGCTTTCTGTACCATATAACGGTGTGGACCACAAAGTGTTTTTGTGTTAACAACTGTAACATTGTCACTGTTATCTACCGATTCTTTCGCACCACAAGCCGACTGATATGTTCCGGAAAGTCCGTCTGCCATCGCAATATTGATAATCTCTACATCCGGATATTTTTCATATGCCTCCATTACTTCACCAATTGGTGGCTGTGAGGAAGACGGATTATGTCCTTTTGCAATCTCACCATAGAAGGCATCCATATCCATATGACAATCACGTCCTTCTATATCACCAACTGTTACACAAAGTGGTAACACTTCTATTCCCATTTTCTTTCCTTCTTCTATTGTAAATAATGTAGAAGAATCTGTAATAATTTGTACCATAACTAACCCCTTTCAGTCTGTTTTATCCTCATTTAATTATGCGGTTTTCGTTTCCACATACTATAGTTTGCAATACTTTTAAAATTTCGTCAAGAAGATTTTTATACAATATTTTACCAAATTCCCATTACACTTTGTAATACCAAACTTAATTATTCAGCACCTGAATAATTATCCTTCGTACAAAGCATTTACCAGTATTCTATATTCTTGTAAACCAGACGCCTTTTTTATTTTCTTTAAGATTTTTTCCTGCCCTGGAAACATGACTGCCCACCAAGTCCAAAGCTCTTTCATTTTAAACAGCGTATTGCGGTCCTCACACATATATGCATAATAACCTTCTACAAGTTCATCATGAAAACTTTTAAAAGTCAGCCATTCAGTCTTTGAAAGTACATTCTTTTTTTCATCTCTATTTTCCAAACAAAATGTTTCTTTTAACATATTGGGTCTAGCAATCAACCCACGGCCCAACATAAACTTGTCACATTTCTCCCATTTGACATCTAATTTCTGTAAATCATCGAGACTATTGATGTCTCCATTATAGCAAAGAGAATGTTTTGTTTTCCCTAAATAGTTTTCAAACACATCATAATGCGGTGTTCCCTTGTATATCTGACTGCCCAAACGCGGATGAATGATGACTTCCTCAAAAGGGAATCTCTCATACAAATGAAATAACCGTTCTGCCTCTTCTACTTCCCAATAGCCAATTCTGGTTTTAATAGAAAGTTTTACATCTGAACCCCTGAAAAAACGATCAAAAAATTCTTCCATCTGGTCTGGATATTCTAAAAATCCAGAACCTTTTCCTTTTGTTGTAACTGTTTTGGAAGGACATCCTAAATTTAGGTTCACTTCCGTGTATCCATAATCCTCATGGAGCTGTTTGCACAAGTCGATCAAGTCTTCTGCTTTATTGGTCAGCACTTGTGGCACGATGTTCAACCCTTGATTGTTTTCCGGCAGGATATCTCTTTTTTCTCTGGTATCCATAAGTTTCTTGGTATGTGGCGAAATAAATGGGGTAAAGTATTTATCGATACCGCCATAATATTCCTCATATGCATTTCGAAACACATAACCTGTAATTCCCTCAAGGGGAGCAAAATAAATTTTCATAACATTTCCTTTACTTACATTTTGAATATCAATCATTACAATTCTACATGATTACTCAATATTTAAATTCACAGAATTTTCTTCTAACCACTGTTTTTGCACTTTAAAATCCGGCATATATTTTTGTACCTGATTCCAAAAATCACGACTGTGATCCATATGTTTACGATGACAAAGCTCATGGATAACCACATAATCAATCGCCTCCGGCCGTGCCATCACAAGTCGCCAGCTAAATGTCAGACAGCCATTGCTATCACAACTTCCCCATTGACTCTTCCGGCTTTTGATAGAAACATCCGCAACCGTTACACCAACAATACTCCGGTAATATTCCACCCGTTTACTTACATACGCATAGGCTTGCTTTTTATACCATTTCTTTAGGTCACTTTGTAATTTCTCAATCACTTTTTTATTTTCTTCAGCTTCATAATTATTTTCTAATTTTTCACAAAATGGTGTCTTTATGATTATTTTTCCATTTTCAAATACAACAGTGGTTTTCTTTCCTTTCTGCATCTCTACCAAGCGTTCTTCTCCCAGATAAGGAAATGAATAATCTGTCTCGAATCTTCGTACCAGTTTCATATCCTCACGTTCCTGCTGTCTGTCACGCTGTTTCAAAATCCAGTCAATTTTCTGTTCTGTAAATTTTAGAATTTCATTGTCTGACGGAACTAAAAGAGGTGCTTTTACAGTCACGCTGCCATCTTTATTAACAGACATCGACATGGTTTTTCGCTTACTTCGTTCGATATGAATCCGGATAATTTGGGAATTATACTCTAAATGCATACATTCGTTCACCTACTAATTTTTTCTCTGAGTTGGGTATCATAAAAAATTCTTTTTCTCAGCACCCAAAATATAGTATCATCCTAACACAATTCAAGTCTAAAAAACAATATTTGGGCGTCAATGCTTATTTTTTCACGTTACACCCAATACCCATCTTCTAGGTAAAGTAAACCAACTCATCTTCTGGTTTCTCTGCTGGTTCAATGGAGATTGGATACAGTACCGGACCTTTTCCTTTGTATTCCATTGCAAATTCTACACGAATTTCTGCAGTAATTGTTATCCATGATTTGTGTGGAATCTCCTTTTCCTTTGGATATTTACATTTAAATCCGATAAACGTAATATCATCCACACAACAAGTCATAGCAAAACGTCCCGGTACCATAATACCACTCTTTAACTTATCCGGATTGTAAACAAGAGCAAGGAATTTTACTTTCTTGCCATTGTACTTTTTATAGTTATCTACGGCATCCATATACCAGATGCCATAGTCTGAGTCAGAAAGTTCGATGATATCCTGATTGATATCAAATGGTAATTCTTCCGGTCTTTCATCGATGGTTCCGTCTTTTCTCTCGTAGACAATCTGTGCTTTACGATTTACGGTTTTGATGAGACGGCGAAGTTTACCTCTGTCTGTGTCATCATCGGTGCGATTGAAAATAACCACATCCGCTTCAAATACCTGCTCCTGCATCATCGCACGCATGTTATTCCAATAGCTTTCAAATGTCGTAGAGTCTGCTGTCGCAAGTGACTGCACCATTACCCAGCCTTTTGGAAGATTGGCCTCTAAGAATTTTGCCACCTCCCAAGTACCGTTGTACTCGATAAATACCTGTTCTGGTTTGTATTCTTCGTTGATTTCTGCAAGGCGTGCATCTGTAAAATCTTCTTCTTTTTCAATTGTTACCAATGAAAAATTGATTTCTGCAAGCTTATCCAAATCATATTCTACATCACCATCTTCACACATGATGATGATACCTTTTCCATCTGCAAAGTCATTTTCAAACAATGTTTCCTGTACAAGAGATGTTTTTCCACTGTCCATAAATCCAGTAAAAAAATATACTGGGATTTCCTGAATTTCCATATATTTTCCTCCATATGTGGAAATGTGGCCGGATAAAACTCCTGCCACTTTTCCATGCTTTGATTTATTATTACGTGATTTATGCGATACCAAAAAGCTCCATTAATTTATGGTCATCAATATCTGTACCGATTACACAAAGTCTGCCTGTATAATCTGGTTGTCCGTCACGAAGTTCATATTCACCCGGAACCATATCAAAATAAATCCAAGTGCCGTCTGTAGCTTCTACCATACCTTTTGCACGAAGAATGGTTCCATAGTCCTCTGTATCACAGAAGATTTTTAAGATTTCTTCGATGCGGGCACGGTCAAATTTGTGAGGTGTTTCTTTACCCCAGCTTGTAAATACATCATCTGCATGATGGTGGTGGTGATGTCCGTGGTCGTGATCATGACAACCACAGGTACAATTTTCGTCATGGTCGTGATGATGATGTTCATGGCAATCTTCATGCCCTTCGTCATCGTGATGGTGGTGTTCGTGGCAACATTCATGCTCTTCATCATCGTGGTG
>CAYVGA010000125.1:0-5797 GCA_964449855.1 uncultured Lachnobacterium sp. | reverse complement strand
AAGTAGGAATGAAACATAAAAGTTTATAACTTTTTATAAGTTTTCAGTAACGGAAAATGGATATGGCGCAGGAAAAGATAGAGAAAATAATACGCGATATTTTGGAAATGGAGGATGGTGAAAAAGAGTCATTTCTGAAATATATAAAAGAACATACGATCAAATACATGCTTTGTATGGACATGGGCTGTGGAGGAACCAGTATGGCTTTTTATAAAATAGATAGTGGACTTATCATTCCTGTTTCATGGAGATATAAGACTCGCCATAAAAAAACCGGAGAACTCATGGAGGTTGTAGGACCATTTATACCGACGATTATTGGGTATGATATCATCCAATCGGATGAGCCTGTGATTGGTCCGGAGGCTTTTGAGTATGGACGTGCTGCTGAAAATTTTAAGAGACTGCCGGATACAGAGGCGTTGCAGGAGAAAGCGCTTACCGTTCAAAATATGTATGGAGAAGAATACAATTATTCATTATTCAAAGTCTGGGTAGATTATTTTAGGAAAATTCTGGAAGAAAGTTTAAGCTTTTTGAAAGAACAGCAGAATATCAATTGTTCCAAGGAAGAGATTCTTTTTGTTGTGGCACATCCATCCGGAGATGAATGGGGCAGAAAAGAAATATTGGATAATTATAAAAGGATGATTGTAAAAGGTACTGAATTACATGCGGAACAGATTATCACAATATCCGAAGCCAAGGCGGCGATGCAATATGTCAGAAGATTGCATAATGTAGTCGTGGATTGGAGCAAAGGGGTGCTTATTATTGATTTGGGTGCCAGCACAATTGATATTGAATATCTTTCTCGGAATTGTACGGATCCCAAAGAATATTCCATTACCATGGCGGGAAAAGAAGTAGACAAAATTCTTGCATACGATATTTTATGCAAAAGTAATCCGAAATTTAAAGTGGATTATCCGACGATAGATGATTTTTTGTGGGATGAGACATTCTGGACGGATGATGCAGCGTTCGAAGAAAGAATGGAGGAAACAAGGTCTAAGTGGATGTATCGGATAAGAAGTCTGAAAGAGACCATCTGTGACAGCAATGTGTTTGGAATGGAACCACAAAGCTTTGTTGTTTTTGAAAAATTATTGCATTATACAGCAGCTTATTCGGAAACAACGATACCATTATCGGAATTGAGCATATTAGAAGATTTACTCGAGCAGAATGTATTTTCATTTGCATGTAATGATATGGCAATCGCAGCTTATATGAATAAGGGCCGTATTGGAACCGGTGCAAAAGATGCGCAGCTGGTAAAAGGAAGCTGGTATTCACATTTGGAAAAACTAGTCAGCTATGCACTGGATGAATTACAGGAAGAAGAATATGCCATTTCGGATATTATTGTAACAGGAGGTACTTCTCGTCTGGTCGGTGTAGAAAAGCATATACGAAAAGGAATCGAAGCTTCTAATATGGACAATAAAAGCAGTATTAACCTTATTATGCTATCCGGTGAATTGGACTATGAGCGTACCGTGCCATTTGGAAGCGCTTATTATGTAGGAAATGCGATAAAACATCTGGATGAGATCTGTCAGTTTCCTGCTTTGCTGAGGGCGTGTCTGGATAAGACAATAAAAGAAGAGAAAACATTGACTCTGTGTGTATCAAATGTCTTGATTGGATTATTGTGTGAAGTAATCAAAGATGCTGTGAAAATATGGTGTGAAGTACCTCTTTCCGATAGGCACAGTTCATTGAATGGATTGGATGAAATTCTTCAGAACAGGATAGCAGAAATTCCACTTGAAAAATTGGATGCATGTGTAAATGCAGGCGTTTTAGAGTTTCAAAAAGACAGTTCACAAACAATGGCCGCTGTGTATAAAGAAATCAATCAATTTTTGACGAATCTATTGTCAGAAAATCAGAATAAAAGTTATAAGATTCATATACAGAATATAAAAGTCAAAATCGAAATGAATGAAATTAGTCATATGGTTTCTGGTATTTGTGAACGTATCAAAATGCTGCATAGCTCTGATTTTGAAAACAGTCTTGCGGCCATGCTTCTTTTCATTCTGGCAATTGTTGCGCGTTTATTTTTAGGTATCAATAAAAAGGACATCCGATGGCCGGCAATGTATCGAAGAAGAGTGCTTACGCAGATTCCACAGATAGAGATTGAGATGCGGAATGATTTGGCTGGTATACTGCACGAAGAGATTATGGAAGCCTATGAGCAGGGAAATCGTTTTCATCTGGAAGAGCAGATATTGGGCTCTATGTCAGATGATATTAAGAGAGCGTTATACTTAAGTTAATTGGGAGGCAGAAAATGGAAAGAGAGATGTACAGAGATTTATCTCCAACAAAAAAAGCAGCAGAGGTGTTTGCAGACAAACTTCCGGATAAGTGGAATATGAGTGGAGAAGTCTGGCGGATTTTTCATTTTAATACCGAAGATTCGAGTATGGTACGGCGTACGGTACAGCTTGCCTGTGAATTAAGGCAGGTAGAGGGAGAATCTGTTTTTTTATCGGCAGAAGAGTTTTATAAGTGGGTGACAGAGCCGGCAGAAAATCATAAGTTTTCGGATAAAAAGACCGGAAAGGCAGTCTCAAAAGAAATAAAGGCAGGATTTGATTTTTCGAATCTGAGTCTGCATGACATAATAATACAGGGCAAGACGATTTTTGTTGATATGACGATGGATTCGGATACAATAGGGACAAGGAGTAAGGTTTATTATCGTTTGATGTTTGAGTATATTCAATATTGCGAAATGCTGCAGAATCAGCAATTGGTTTCCCAAAACAGGTATGAAAAAAGTTTTCTTGAAATCGGCAGGGAAACACAGCCGATGTATCGTCAGATTTTCTTTTTCTCATATGGCAAGGATGTGACGTTTCCGGATATTTTACGGAAATATATGACGGTGATATCGTATCCGCCTTTAACGGCAGAGGATTTTGGTATTCTTTTACAGGAATTTACGATGAGAGATGCTATTTTAAAAAATGAGAAATGCAAAAAATACAATCTTCCGATACAAGAACCAAAGGTATTGGATGTAGACAAAAATTCAGAAAGTATTGAATGGTATACAAATCACATGGCAGGTATGCAGGAGGCAATGGTGCGCCGTATGCTGTGTGATATGAAGAATTTTTTCCAAGACGGTCATGTGGATTATACAAAAACAGATAAAGTCGAATCGTATATCAGGGACTATAAGAATCGTATTTTGCAAAATGGCAGACTCGAAATGATAGAAGTCAAAAAAGACAGTGTGCATGGAATGGATCAGGTCGAAAACTGGCTGGATAATCATATGGAAATGATGCGTATGTCAAAAGATGCACCAACAGGAATCTTATTAGTCGGAATACCTGGTACAGGAAAATCTGCAACAGCACATATGGCTGCGGATAAGTTTAAGCTCCCATTAGCAAGACTGGATATATCGAAAGTTCTAGGTGGACATGTAGGTGATTCAGAAAAGGGCATGCGGGAGGTCTTAGAGGATTTAAAGTTCGCTGCCCCATGTATTTTGTGGATTGATGAAATTGAAAAGGCGATGAGTGGTGCTGATGGAAAGAGTGGGGACAGCGGTGTTATGCAGCGTCTGTTTGGTATGCTTCTTACTTTTATTCAGGAAAATGAAAAGACGATATTTATCGTTGCTACCGCAAATAATATCAGCAGTCTCCCGCCGGAATTTTTCCGCAATGGACGTTTTGACCAGACATTTTGTGTTATGATGCCGGATTATACCGGATGTGCTACGATTATGCAGAAAAAATTAGAGAAATACGGCAAAAAATTGGGATGGAAAAAGGCATTTTATCTGGAAGATGGCAAGAAACTGTTCAATGTCTGTACAGGTACAAAAGAACATCCTCGTTTTCTGACCGGAGCAGATATTGAGTCACATGTCAAAGAATTGTTTTGGCTGCATAAGACCAAAGGAACAAGTAACTGTCCTGATATGGACAAACTGGCCCTTGACATGAAAGAGATTGCAGAAAAAATGCGGGTACAGGCTTCGCCAGATTCTGTAAATACCATGCAGGATATTGCCGGACGCTATTTGGACATGATGCAGCGAGGCATGCAGATGGCAGGCAGTGCAGATACACCATTTCGGAAAGAGAAACTAAATCCGGATGCAGTCCGCTATTATAAATTTGACAAAGAACATCCGTCCGGTCTGGCTTCCTGCATGGGTGAAAGTCCGTATAAGAACCAAAAGAATGAGGAACGTTCCCCAGAAGATTGGTATGATAAAGTATTTTATGATGAATTGGTAAAAGCAATGAATGAAGCCATTATTTTTGATAAAGATTTGACATTAGAAACGGTCAGAATGGAATACTTAGAGTGGAAGCGTTATGAAATTTCGAAAAAACAGGAGTCTAAATAAGATAGAAAATTATGGCAGTCAGTCATAATAAAAGGAATGACGCATTATGAAGAATAAAATATATAGAATCAGAGTGTCCGGCTTGGTTCAGGGAATTGGGTTTCGTCCGTTTGTAGCAGAGCTGGCAGAGTCTTTTGCATTGGCAGGACAGGTAAAAAATTTAGGAGGCATGGTAGAAATCATGGTTTCGGGTGATGCGCAGGCGGTGGATGCTTTTATCCAGCGTCTGCGTTTTGCTGGGGGATATGTAGATGGAAGTTTACAGCGGGATTTTGATGATATTGAACATGTGTCAGAAAGCGGCTTGCTAATCATGCAAAAAGAAACTGATTTTATGAGATTGCCGGGATGCCGTTTGGATAGTCTGGAAGTGGAAATTTTGGAAGATGAACGAAAGGATAATTCCAAAGTGGAAATTTTGGAAGATGAACGAAAGGATAATTCCAAAGTGGAAATTTTCAAAGACGAACCGAAGAATGGTTCAGAAGTATCGAAGCAGAGATATTCGGATGAAAACCGGGATAAGGATAGAGAGAAACAATCTTATCGTTGGGATGGCAAATTCCACATTGTGGAAAGCGGGACCGGTCGTGAGGTACGCCGGTTTTTGCCAGTTGATTTGCCGACCTGTGATCGCTGTGTGGCAGAGATGCATGATAAAAAGAACCGCCGTTACCGTTATCCATTTATCAGTTGTACTTCCTGTGGTCCTCGTTTTTCCATTCAAAAAGCAGTGCCTTATGATAGGGATACGATTACAATGGATGATTTTCCAATGTGTGAAGCATGTGAAGCGGAATATATGCAAAAAGGCAATATCCGTCGTCATGCACAGACAATTGCATGTAAGGACTGTGGACCAAGACTAAGGTTTGTGACAACAAGAGCACTATACGATGCTTTTGAAAGAGAAGATGCAAGTAATTTTGCGGAATCCAGACAAGATTTTACAACGAAAAATATGCAGGATTTCCTGCAAATTTCCGATGAGCAGCAGGCGATTTTTGAAGCGGTTCACGCACTAAAAAACGACAAAATTGGTGCAATTAAAGATATCGGTGGCTATCATTTTGCCTTTTCTCCTTATAGTTCAAGGGCTGCGAGCCGCTTGCGGGAGTTTAAAAACCGTGATAAAAAACCATTTGCTGTGATGTTTTTGAGTTTAGATGAAGTTCGAGAATATTGTGAGGTATCTGAGAAAGAAGCTGCCATTTTGACTTCTTCTGCGAGACCCATTGTACTTTTGAAAAAGAAAATTTTGAAAAAGAAAAAGGATTTTGTTTCGGAAGTTTGTGGAGAAAGTGACCGTATCGGTGCACTCCTGCCTTGCAATCCTTTGCAAATATTAGTATTAGAAGAAACAGGACCATTGGTGATGACGAGTGGCAATCGTGGCGGCGA
>CAYVGA010000124.1:0-5855 GCA_964449855.1 uncultured Lachnobacterium sp. | reverse complement strand
GTCAGGAAAAATGTCCTTCCAAGAAGGCTCCAAGCGAATTTAACCGCGGCTTAAATAACAGAAGTGCTATCTACACACCATTTGCACAGGCAATTCCAAATGTACCTGTTATCGACCGTAATGCATGTATCAAATTCCAGACCGGCAAATGTGGTGTATGTGAAAAAGTATGTCAGGCAGGTGCGATTGACTATACACAGAAAGATGAAATCGTTACCGAAAAATATGGTGCAATCGTTGTAGCGACAGGTTTTGACACCATCAAATTAGACAACTACGATGAATATGCATATAACCAGAGCAAGGACGTTATCACATCCTTAGAATTAGAACGTATCATGAACGCAGCAGGTCCTACAAAAGGACATTTAGAACGTCTTTCAGACGGAAAGCATCCTCATGAAATCGTATTTGTTCAGTGTGTTGGCAGCCGTTGTTCCGATGACAGAGGAAAGAGCTATTGTTCAAAAATCTGTTGTATGTACACAGCAAAACATGCAATGCTTATTCGCGATAAATATCCAGATGTAAACGTAACGGTATTCTATATCGACGTACGTACACCAGGTAAGAATTTCGACGAATTCTATCGCAGAGCCGTAGAAGAATATGGTGTAAATTACATCAAAGGTCAGGTTGGAAAAGTAATTCCACAGCCAGATGGCAAACTCTTGGTACAGGGTTCTGACCTCTTAGAAAACAAACAGATTTTAAAAGAAGCGGATATGGTTGTTCTTGCAACAGCAATCGAGCCGGAACCATCGGTTCGTAAGATTGCGACTATGCTGACAGCAAGTATCGACACTAACAACTTCCTGACAGAAGCACATCCAAAACTTCGTCCGGTAGAATCCCCAACAGCAGGTGTATTCTTATCCGGTGTATGTCAGGGACCAAAAGATATTCCGGAAACGGTTGCACAGGCTGGTGCAGCGGCAGTAAAAGCCATTGGTTTACTTGCAAAAGATAAGTTAATGACAAACCCATGTACAGCGAAAGCAGATGAACTCATGTGTAACGGATGTTCTACATGTGCAAACGTATGTCCTTATGGTGCGATTTCTTATGAAGAAAAAGAAGTCAATGACCATGGTATTCGTGAGGTACGTCGTGTAGCAGTTGTAAACAACGCATTGTGTCAGGGCTGTGGTGCTTGTACCGTAGCATGTCCATCCGGCTCTATGGATTTACAGGGCTTCTCAAATAGACAGATTATAGCGGAGGTAGATGCAATATGTCGATAAAAAATGAAGAATTCAGACCTAAGATTGTAGCATTCTGCTGTAACTGGTGCAGTTATGCAGGAGCTGACCTTGCAGGCAGCAGCCGTTTGGCATACCCTGCAGATGTAAAAATCATTCGTGTACCTTGTTCCTGCCGTGTAAACCCAATGTTTATTTTAAGAGCATTCGAAAAAGGTGCAGACGGTGTCATCATCTGTGGATGTCATCCGGGAGACTGTCATTATAGTACAGGTAACTATTATGCGAGAAGACGTATGACACTTTTATTCTCTATGCTTGATTTTATCGGTGTAGAAAATGGCCGTACCCGTGTAGAATGGGTATCTGCCGCTGAAGGTGTGAAGTTCTCTCAGACAATGAACGAATTTGTGGAAAAAATCTATTCACTTGGTGAAAATGTAAGATTGGGGGATTTAAGATGCAAGAATTAATTACTCGTGCAAAAGAACTTTTGGAAAATGGTACAGTAGCACGTGTTCTTGGCTGGAAAGCAGGCGATCTTCCATACAATCCGGAACCAGCTTACTTTACCAATGCAGAAGACTTAAAAGATTTTGTATATAATGGTTTTTGTGGCGCAAACCTTAGCAAATATATGATTGAAGCTTCCAAATTAGAAGGAAAGACACTTGTTTGCTTAAAGCCATGTGACACTTACAGCTTTAACCAGCTTTTAAAAGAACATCGCGTAGACCGTGAAAAAGCATATATTGTTGGTATTGGCTGTAAAGGAAAATTAGACATTGAAAAAGCAAAGAGACTTGGTATCAAAGGTATCGAAAGTGTATCCGGTGCAGAAATGACAGATGATGCAGAGGTTTTATCTTTCCAGACATTATATGGAGAAAAGACCTGCTCTTATGCAGAAGCAATGTTAGAACGCTGCCATGTATGTAAAGGCAAAGACCATGTGATATATGATGAACTGATTGGCGAATCAAAAGATACAAAGGATGCAGAACGTTTTGCAGAAGTAGAAAAAATCGAAGCAATGTCTCCGGAGGAAAAATTCGCATTTTTCCAGAAAGAACTCAGCAAATGTATCCGTTGTAACGCATGCCGTAACGTATGTCCGGCATGCAGCTGCCGTAAATGTGTATTTGACAGCACGAAGTTTGACAGCGACCAGAAAGCAAATGTGGATTCTTTCGAAGAAAAGATGTTCCACATCATCCGTGCGTTCCATGTAGCAGGCAGATGTACGGATTGTGGTGAATGTAGCAGAGTGTGTCCACAGGGCATTCCACTTCATTTATTTAACCGCAAGTTTATCAAGGATATCAATGAATTATATGGTGAATTTCAGGCTGGTGCAGATGCAGAAACAAAAGGACCGCTGACAGATTTCACATTTGACGATGCAGAACCAAGCATCGTGGCAAATCGCTAAGAGGAGGAGTAATGTTATGTATAAGATCGCAAAAGAAAATCTGTCGGCATTATTCCAGTTGATTGCCGAAGATAGAGCATTATATGTGCCAGTAAAAAATGGCGAACAGGTAAATTTTGCAAACTGGACAGAAGATGCACAGGTAGATTTGGATACATTAAAAACTGTAAAATCACCAAAAGATGCATTCTTCCCACAGAGTGAAAACCTTTATACCTGTTATAGAGAAGGCAGAAAGATTAAAATCGAACCGGAAGAATTGGTAAAACAGAACTTTGTTGTGTTCGGTATGAAAGCCTGCGATGTAAAAGGTGTAGAAGTATTAGATAGAGTATTTTTAGCTGACCCTATTGATACTTTTTATGCTGCAAGACGTGAACATGGCGTTATCGTTGCTATGGCATGTCATGAACCGGAAGAAACCTGTTTCTGTAAGGTGTTTGGTATCGACTGTGCAAATCCGGTTGCTGACGTAGCGACATGGATGGTAGATGGCGAGTTGTACTGGAAAGCACTTACCGAAAAGGGTGAAAAATTAACAGCAACAGTTGCTTCTGTGCTTACAGATGCAGAGGAAGCAAAAGTAGAAGACGCAAAGAACGCAATCCATGCGATTGTAGAAAAACTTCCATATTCGAACCTTTCTTTAGAAAGATGGAATGGAGATGTTCTTTCCGAAAAATTCGATTCTCCTATTTGGGAAGAATTATACAAACCATGTCTGGCATGTGGTACATGTACATTCGTATGTCCAACCTGCCAGTGCTATGATATCAAGGACTATGATACAGGACACGGCATCAAGCGTTATCGCTGCTGGGATTCCTGCATGTATTCCGACTTTACAATGATGGCACATGGAAATAATCGTACCAGCCAGATGCAGAGATTCCGTCAGAGATTTATGCATAAATTGGTATATTTCCCAGCAAACAACGATGGTATGTATTCGTGTGTAGGCTGTGGCCGTTGTGTAGAAAAATGTCCGGCATCTTTAAATATTGTAAAGGTTATCAAAGCATTTGAAAAACAGGGAGGTGACCAGTAATGTGCGATTGCAATTGTCATGAAAATTACACATTGGATACCTTAATTCCAAAGGTTGGTGTGATTACAGATATCCGTCAGGAAACGCCGGATGTAAAGACATTCCGTGTGAATGCACCAGAAGGCGGCAAATTATTTGAACATATGCCGGGACAGTGTGCCATGATTTGTGCACCAGGTGTCAGTGAAGGTATGTTCTCCATTACATCTTCTCCTACCAATAAAGAATATCAGGAATTTAGTATCAAAAAATGCGGTATGCTTACCGACTATTTACATAGCTTAGAAGTAGGTGATGAAATCACTGTACGTGGACCTTATGGTAATAACTTTCCGGTAGAAACAGAGTTAAAGGGTAAGGATTTGTTATTTATCGCAGGTGGTATCGGTCTTGCACCACTTCGTTCTGTTATCAACTATGTGATTGACAACAGAGAGAATTATGGAAAAGTAGATATTCTCTATGGTTCACGTTCCGCAGATGATTTGGTTCAGCTGAAAGAAATCCAGGAAGTTTGGATGAATACACCCGGTGTAAATGTACATCTGACCATTGACCGTCCACAGGAAGGCTGGGATGGTAACGTAGGTTTCGTTCCTGCATATTTAAAGGAATTAAACTTTGCTGCAGAAGGAAAAGTTGCTTTGGTTTGTGGACCACCAATTATGATTAAATTCGTATTGGCTGCACTAAAAGAAATGGGATTTAGTGATGAACAGGTATATACCACATTAGAACTTCGTATGAAGTGTGGTGTTGGTAAATGCGGACGTTGTAACATCGGTTCTAAGTACGTTTGTAAGGATGGTCCGGTATTCCGTTTTGACGAAATTGATGAACTTCCAAACGAGTATTAAGGTAACAGTTCAGCTATGGACAACATCTCAGGTGAATCATGTGCTTGCACGGATGAGCATGAGATGGTGTTCATGAGCGGAGCACCCGATTAATGAGCAAAGTTAGCTGCAACACAGCGGAAAAGCACCGCAGGTGCGGCTTTGTGAATGGTGCGGGCTGAACTGAATAATTAAGGAGAAAAGAAAATGGCAGATATGATTAACATTTACTTATATGGTAAAAAGTATGAAGTGCCAGCAAATTTAACCATTATGGAAGCGTTTGAATATGCTGGTTATCAGTTGGTTCGTGGCTGCGGATGCCGTAACGGTTTCTGTGGTGCATGTGCAACCATTTATAGAATCAAAGGCAAGAATGAATTAGTAGGCTGTCTTGCATGTTCTACAAAAGTAGAAAATGATATGTGTGTGGCAACCTTACCATTCTTCCCATTAGAGAAAAAAGTATATGATATTACAGAAATCAAACCAGATGCACAGGTAATGATGCAGTTATATCCGGAAATTTACTGCTGTATCGGATGTAATGCATGTACCAAAGCATGTAGTCAGGATTTGGATGTTATGCAGTATATTGCACATGCACAGAGAGGGGAATTCGAAAAATGTGCAGAGCTTTCTTTCGACTGTGTAATGTGCGGCGTATGTTCTTCCCGTTGTCCTGCTGGTATTTCTCACCCACAGGTTGCATTACTTGCAAGAAGATTGACAGGTAAATATATCAGACCGGAAGCAGAACATTTGACTAAGAGAGTAGAAGAAATCGAAAACGGTGAATGTCAGGCTTTAATCGAAGCAATTATGGCAAAACCTTTGGAAGAAATCAAAGAATTATATAACAATAGAGATATTGAGAAGTAGGAGGAGAGCAGATATGAGTTTCATTTATACCGATGAGATGATGGAATCCATTAAAAAAGTAGAAGCTGGCAGAGCTGAAAGAATCGGTTTTGAACCAAGACGTATGACAGCAGATGAAAAAACAGCTCTTTTAGAAGCATTCCATCCAGACTACAATCTCGACAGTTTTGAAGAAATTAAAGTAGGTCCAAACAAGGGACAGAAAGCTCCAAAAGAATTAGTAGAAATTCTTCAGGGTGAAAGCAGAATCAAAGGCATGGACCTTGATCTTACAAAAGTAGATTATGACGTAGATGTGCTTGTAATCGGTGGAGGCGGTGCAGGTGCTTCCGCAGCAATCGAAGCAAACGAAGCTGGTGCAAACGTTATGATCGTAACAAAACTTCGTATTGGTGATGCAAACACCATGATGGCAGAAGGTGGTATTCAGGCAGCAGATAAAGAAAACGATTCTC
>CAYVGA010000123.1:0-5883 GCA_964449855.1 uncultured Lachnobacterium sp. | reverse complement strand
ATCTCGGGTGATGGTGGTATGCAGATGAATATTCAGGAAATGGCAACTGCAGTCACACAGGGAGCAAATGTAACGATTTGTATTTTAAATAACCATTGGCTCGGTATGGTTCGTCAGATGCAGCAGTTATTCTATGGAAAACGCTACATTGCAACCTGTTTGAGACGCAGACCAAGTTGTCCGAATGACTGCAAAGGACCAAATCCGGCATGTCCACCATACACACCTGATTTTGTGAAATTAGCAGAAAGTTATGGTGCATATGGTGTTCGTGTAGAAAATGTGGAAGATATTGATTCAGCATTTGAAGAAGCAAAGAAACATACAGACGCTCCAACTATCATTGAATTTATGATTTCTACAGATGAACTCGTACTTCCAATGGTTAAGGGTGGAAACCCAATGAGCGAAATGATTTTGAAATAGGAGGGAAAAGCCATGAGTATGAAAAATAGATGGATTGCATTATATGTAGAAAATGAAGTCGGTGTACTGGCAAAGGTTTCAGGGCTTTTCGCAGGAAAATCTTATAACCTTCATTCATTGACTGTAGGTACCACGGAGGATCCAACGATTTCACGTATGACTATCGGTGTAACCAGTGATGACGTGACATTTGAACAGATTAAAAAACAGTTGAACCGTATGGTAGAAGTAATTAAGGTTATGGATTTAACCGATACAGCTACCCATATGAAAGAAATTTTGTATGTGAAAATTATGAACATTACTCCGGAAGAACGTACAGAAGCGTTCCAGATTGCACAGGTATTCCAAGTGGATGTAGTGGATATTGGTTCGGATAGTGTACTTTTAGAGTGTATGTTAAAAGAACGTAAAAATAATGAATTGATTGCACTTTTAAAATCCCGCTTCAAACGTATTAATGTCGTACGTGGTGGTGCGGTAGCCATTGAAGCAATTAGTACAAAATGCAGAGAATAATTTGGAATGATTCAGAGCCAAGGCAATTTTGCGAATGTGGATCTGAATCGCTCTAATATTTTAGAAAACTCGTA
The DNA here is from genome assembly GCA_964449855.1 of uncultured Lachnobacterium sp. GTDB lineage: Bacteria > Bacillota > Clostridia > Lachnospirales > Lachnospiraceae > Roseburia. Next base: position 4,864 of record CAYVGA010000123.1, on the reverse strand, counting down.
ACTATTCAGTACCCTCATAGTTACGAAAACTCTTGTTATATATTTCTGAACTTAAAAGAAATTTATAACAGGAGTTTTTTTGTAGGTATGCATGGTATTGCATTTATGTATTATTTGTATTATAATAAATAATACAAAGAGGTGATGTATATGATTATTGCAATTAACGAATATTCCGATGTTCCAATTTATATTCAGATTCGAAATCAGATTGTTCTGGGGATTTCTGATGGCAGATTGGTACCGGGAGAACAGCTTCCGACTGTGCGTGGTCTGGCAGAAGAGATGGGTGTGAATTCCATGACGGTGAATAAAGCGTACCAGATGTTAAAGCAGGAGGGGTATATCTATACCGACAGGCGAAATGGAGCAAAGGTCAGGGAGCAATTGGAATTTTCTTCGGAACTTCCGGCAGAGTCAAAAGAATTGTTACAGCGAGTGATTTCTGAAGCCAAAATCAGAGGTATTTCAAAAGAAGAGTTTCAGAAAATCTGTGAAGAATACTTTTAGGAGGTGGATGTATGACCATGCTTAATATTATATTTTTAGTAACCTGTTATCCAATTATATTTTTAATGTACTTTTTGCTCCGAAATGCAAGAGATAGAAATAGTTGGTGTTTTGGTGCGACCTTAAGTAAAGAATGGAAGAAGGATTCAGCAGTGGAAGCGATTGATGTGGAATATCGTAAGAATTTGAAGAATACGATGCTTGTATTCGCAATTTTACCATTGGTTACATTTTTTATGGAGCATGTTTCGATTGCATTTACGTTTTGGATGATTTGGATTTTGGTGATTTGTTTTTTTCCGTTGTATTGGTATGCAAAGGCGAATAAACAGATTCGAGTGTTAAAAAGTAAACGTGGGTGGAATCTAGCGAGTGAGTTTACGTATACAGACTTAAAAATTGCAGCGCTTCCTAGAAAAGTGAAGTTTGTGACATTTTTGCCATGTCTGGTTTTGAGTTTGCTTCCGATTGGATTATCGTTTGTGTTATTTCAGGAACCCGGATATAGTGCATTTCGTATCTGTGTTGTGACCTTTGGTTTATGTACAATTTTGTTCTTTCTTTCGGCTATATGGACGGATAGGCAAAGGGTCAGTGTGATTTGCGAAGATACGGATACGAATATGAATTATGCTAGAGCGAAGAAACAGGTTTGGAAGGAGTTTTGGCTTATATGTGGCTGGATAAATACTGCATTTACATGGAGTATATTATTGGCGATGTATTTTAGGGAACAGGGTTTGACATGGGTCATTATTGGCAGTGTGTTATACTGTGTGGCAGTGATGTTCATGAGTATCTGGCTTATGAAGAAGCTTTTTGCTATAAATAGAAAATATGAGGATAAACGTATTATGAAAGATGCGGCTGACGACGATAATAATTGGATTTGGGGCATCATGTATTACAATCCGAGGGATACACATATCATGGTTGAAAATCGTATGGGTACCGGTACAGCTATGAATATGGCGACAGGTATGGGGAAAGGCATGTACATTTTTGCGACTTTGTGTCTATTGATTATTCCGGTGTCATGTATTTGGATGATTATGCTGGATTTTACACCGATGAATACAAAAGTGGTAGATAATGAAATTGTGTGTACGCATTTGCGTGTGGAGTATGAAATTCCGTTAGAGGATATTGAGGAGTATACTGTGATTACCGATATGCCACATGTAACAAAAGTTGCCGGAACTGGTATGGATAATATTCATAGTGGAACGTTTGAGATTTATCGTGAGGGCATGTTTGAGGCATTTTATAATCCACAGAATGACTTGTTTATCAAGATTGTGACAGAGGATGAGACGTATTATATCAGCGGAGTGGATGATATTGCGACACAGGAAATTATTGATGAAATTGAGGCATATATAGAATGAGTGTAACTATTTACTATAGCTCAAACGTTTGCTTTATATAGTTCAATATGATACATCCATATGAAAAGTGTTTTTTGTGAGATTGCTAACAGGCAGCCAAAGGCTGAACTGTTACTGAGATTGTGTGTCGCTCCGGCTTGCAAAGAGAAAAGTAAGGGATATAATGATAGTATTAAGATGTTATACAGAAAATAGGGGGAGTTTCATTTATGGTCTGGCAGAATGTATTAGACAAATTCAAAGAATTATTTGGTAATGAGGGTGACATTGGTGTTTATTTTGCACCAGGTCGTGTCAATATGATTGGAGAACATACCGACTATAATGGTGGTCATGTATTTCCATGTGCACTTACCATTGGTACGTATGGGGTTGCTCGTAAAAGAGAGGATAAGAAGCTGCGCTTCTATTCCTTGAATTTTGAAGAACTTGGTGTAATCGAATCGAGTGTGGAAGACTTAAAACCGGAAAAAGAGGCAGAGTGGACCAATTATCCAAAGGGAGTGATGTGGGCTTTTGGTGAAAAAGGCATGCCGGTAAATACAGGTATGGATTTGGTGCTTTTTGGGAACATTCCAAATGGTTCCGGACTTTCTTCTTCTGCATCTGTAGAAGTGTTAACGGGATTTATTTTAAGAGATATGTTTGGTTTTGATGTGAGTAATCAAGAGCTGGCGCTTATCGGACAGTATTCTGAAAACAAATTCAATGGTGTAAATTGTGGTATCATGGATCAGTTTGCGATTGCAATGGGAAAAGAAGGACATGCAATTTTCCTTGATACAGCAACGTTGGAATATGAATATGCACCAATCAAGTTGAAAAATGCAAAAATCGTGATTTCCTGCAGTAATAAAAAACGTGGTCTCGGAGATTCCAAGTATAACGAAAGAAGAAGCGAATGTGAAACTGCATTAGCAGAAATTCAGATAGTAAAAGATATCAAATCGCTTGGTGAACTTACCGAAGAGGAATTTGAAGCAGTAAAAGAAAATATCAAATCCGATGTTTGCATACGAAGAGCCAAACATGCAGTATATGAAAATCAGAGAACCATAAAAGCCGTAGAAGCTTTACAGAATAATGATGTAACTTTATTTGGAGAATTGATGAATGCCTCTCATGTTTCTTTGAGAGATGATTATGAAGTCACAGGTGTGGAATTGGATACGTTAGTAGAAGAAGCATGGAAAGTAGATGGTGTGATTGGTTCTCGTATGACAGGTGCCGGATTTGGCGGATGTACGGTAAGTATCGTAAAAGATGAAGCGGTGGAAAGTTTTATCGCACAGGTTGGCAGGGCTTATGAAGAAAAAATCGGCTATGCAGCAGATTTTTATGTGGTGGAAATCGGAGATGGCCCACAAAAAATAATGACGAATAAAAATGACTGAATAATACATACGCCGGAGTGAACACTTCGGCGTAGAATTTTGTACTCCTGATTCAAGAGTGAGCAAAGGCAGAACAAAGAGTTCGCTTACGAACTCTTCGCGCGCGAGCAGTGTTGCAAAGCAAATAATTTCCTCTCCGCGAGCTGCATCTCCTCAGCGGAGCATTTTTTGTTTCATAGGAAAGACACAAAAACTTTAGGACTTCAATGTATCAAGGTCTTTCCTATGAAATTAAGAAATCAGCTGTGCTGATGGCTTTGCAAATCTTAATTATTCAGTTGCTGAATAATTAAGAAATTCGAAAGATTTTCAAATATTCTTAAGATTCCCCTAAATGCATTGAAAAAGAAATATCGGATTGTTAGAATGCCCATAAAATAATACAAAGGAGTTTTGAAATAATGGGTCGTGTACAAAAAATTGGTTTTTTCATAGGGTTGATTGCGTTTTTATGGTTTTTTCTGCCGTTTGTTGTGGCGGGCATTTGCAATATTGGAAATATCACCGGTATAGCGGTATCTATTCTGTTGATGCTTTCTATGAAATACATGGCGTTTGTGCATAATTGGGCAATGCAGTTGGCGAAAACAAATGCAGGAAAAGGTGTTTTGATTGTAATAAGCATATTGTTTATCAGTATTGCGGTATTGGTTGTGGCAGAATCCGCATGTATGATTCGTGCGGCTATAAAAGTGCCGGAGAAAAATGCGACAGCTGTTGTACTAGGATGCCGTGTGTATGGAGAACGACCGAGTTTGTCTTTGCTAGAACGCTTGGAAGCGGCATATGACTATTTGGTAGAACATCCGGAGGCGGTATGTATTGTATCTGGTGGAAAAGGACAGGGGGAAGATATTTCGGAAGCAGAAGCAATGTATCGCTGGCTGACAGACAAAGGGATAGATGGTGCAAGAATTTATAAAGAGGAACAATCTACCAATACGGATGAAAATATCCGCTTTTCAAAAGAAGTGATAAAAGAAAATGGATTAAATGAGCAGATTGCGATTGTGACAAGCGAGTATCATACTTATCGCGCAAGTCTGCTTGCAGAAAAATATGGATTGCAGTATGGGTCAGCTCCCGGAAAAACGGCAGTTTGGCTGTTCCCGACATTTTATGTAAGAGAATTGTATGCGATATTAGCAGAATGGATTTTGTAATAGTTCACTTTTGCAATCAACATCCAATATAAAACCGGGTAAGCAATAAAGTCAATAGATTGCAATTTAGAGGTTAAGCAAGCTGAAAACGAAAATCGTGAATTTGACATGCACAAATTGTCAGCAAAAGAAAAATAGAGCAAGCTGAAAACGAAAATCGTGAATTTGACATGCACAAATTGTCAGTAAATGAAAAAATAAGCAGGCTGAAAACGAAGAATGTTAGTTTAGCTTGCTGAAAGTGCTAGTCAATGAGAAAAATAAGCAAGCTGAAAACAAAAATCGTGAATTTGACATGCACAAATTGTCAGTAAATAAAAAAATAAGCAAGCTGAAAACGAAGAATGTAAATTAAGCATGCTCAAATTGTCAGCAAAAGAAAAATAGAGCAAGCTGAAAACGAAAATCG
>CAYVGA010000122.1:0-5916 GCA_964449855.1 uncultured Lachnobacterium sp. | reverse complement strand
CGGACAAACGGTTTTCAAGACCGCCTCGTTATGACCACTTCGATACCTCTCCGTATATTGTTGTGTGCTTCCTTAGCACAGGACTAATATTATCATTGTTTCCCTAGAATGTCAACACTTTTTTAAAACTTTTTTATTTTTTTAAATTCCTTATTATTCATAGCTCAAAAAGCTTGATTTCTAGGCGGTTTCCTTACTCTCCACATTCCATCAGAAAGAGTTTTGCAATTGCCAAATCTTCTGGTGTTGTAATTTTGATATTACGATAATCCGCTTCTATCATTTTTACTTCATGGTCTGTTGCATATTCTAATACCATAGCATCATCCGTGATTTTGGGAATCGTCCACCCCTCTTCTTCATCCTGAATTATATTCTTATATGCTTCGTATATAAGAGAAAATGCAAAACACTGGGGTGTCTGCACTTGCCATACATACTGACGTTCAGGTGTATCGCTCACATATGCCTCTGCATCCACAATTTTAATTGTATCTTTTACCGGCATACCTGCAACAGCTGCATCTTCTTTTATTACCGCTTCTTTTAGACGCGAAATTGTATCCTGATCAATCATCGGACGTGCACCATCATGGATAAAGACATAATCTGCCTGCTCAATTGCCTGCAAACCTTCATATACCGAATGATAGCGTTCTTTCCCACCTGGTACAACTGCAGTTACCGTCTTGATGTTATATTTATCTATAATTTCTTTCTGACAGTATTCTACATCATCTTTACCACAGACTAATACAACCGAAGAAAAGCCTGCGTCTTCAAATGCTTTCAGGCTGTAATATATCACCGGCTTTCCTGCCAAATCCATATATTGTTTTGGAATATCACTTTTCATACGACTACCTGTACCTGCCGATAATACAACTGCCGCAAAATTATTTATACTGCTCATAGTAATTTACCCCACTTTAACTTTTTCTAATACTATTCTCCTAATTTCAGATTCGGAACTGCATTCAAATCCCAGCCCGAGCGTTTACCGGCTAAATAATCATAATATGCCGCAGCACCTATCATAGCCGCGTTATCTGTACAAAGTATTGGAGATGGATGATAAAACGTTACCCCTTTCTGCGTGCAGGCTTCCTCCATCGCTTTACGAAGTATACCATTCGAAGCTACTCCTCCGGCAATCGCAAACTTGTCCATCTGATACTCATCAATTGCATGCATCGCATGCTCAACTAATACATCCGTAACAGACTTTTGGAAAGATGCTGCTACATCTGCTTGATTGATTTCAATTTCTTTCATCTTGCAGCTGTTTAAATAGTTTAACACGGCTGATTTCAATCCGCTAAAACTAAAGTCATAGACTCCGTCTGCTACTTTTGCGCGTGGAAAAGCAATTGCATCCGGATTCCCTTCATATGATATCTTTTCAATTTTTGGCCCACCAGGATAACCTAATCCTATGGCACGTGCTACTTTGTCAAATGCTTCACCGGCTGCATCATCACGGGTTTTACCAAGAATTTCATATTTGCCGTAGTCCGCAACACGAACCAAATGAGTATGGCCACCCGATACTACGAGACATAAAAACGGCGGTTCCAGCTCTTTATTCTCAATATAATTCGCACTAATATGGCCCTCAATGTGATGCACCCCGATTAAAGGTATATTGCGAGCAAAACTGATTGCTTTTGCCTCGGCTACACCCACTAAAAGCGCACCTACAAGCCCCGGCCCATAGGTGACTGCAATTGCGTCAATATCATCTAATGTCATCTCCGCTTTGCTTAAAGCCTCTTCAATGACCTGATTTATTTTTTCAATATGTTTACGTGAAGCAATCTCGGGTACTACACCGCCATATAAGGTATGGAGATCAATCTGTGAAGAAATAACATTCGAACGGACATCACGCCCATTTACCACAACTGCTGCTGCTGTTTCATCACAGGAACTTTCGATCGCAAGGATTTTTACTTCTTTTTCTATATTTTCTTTCATTTTACTATGTTTACAACTTTCTTTTTAGATATCTATACTTTGTTAGTCATCCAATGATTCACCTTCAACATCATAGAACGCTATGATTTTCCAACATCCATCATCATCCTGACGCAAAACAAATTCTTTATAAGAATATACAAATGTACCATCATAGTTAACAAAATAGTTTCCTTTTACATAAGCCAGTTTGTCAACTGTTCCGTCACCCTTTTTATCATCGATATATTTTACTTCATTCGTGTCACATACATCTGTAGAAACAACCGTTATATTATCCGACTGACTCTTTTTAATTTCCAAAACAATTGAATCATAAAATTCGTCACGCGGATTTCCTTCGCGCAAATCGTCATCTAATAATAAAATTGTCTGATCTACTAATTTGCCCACCTGATCATCGGACAGTTCCTCTCCATAAAAACAACGATTCACTTTCATATAAAATTTTACAACTTCTCGTGGCGTTTTTGGATAGTTTTCATCCAAATCCCTGAGAATTATTTTTTCAACTTCGGTTAAATCTTCTTCCACCGTTTCATGTCCTTTTATAAAAGAATAGAATCCAAGACAAATTAAACAAATACATGCAAGTCCGATAATAATAAATTTTGCGTTTTTCATAGATTAATCCTCCTCAAAAAAGAGTTCTTTGGTTTTGCCGTCTTTTCCAAGATGTGCGTTTGAAAAGATATTACGGACAGCCGGCATATAATCGTCCGCACGTACCAGAGATGGTGAAAAATGCGTCAACCACATCTCTGCTACTTCTGCCCGCTTTGCCATATCCGCGGCTTCATAGAACGTCATGTGTTTATATTGTTTTGCTTTTATAAGTTTTTCTTTTTCTGCATACATCCCTTCACAAATGAAAAGGTCGGATGCTTTTGCAGCTTCTACGATAGCATCTGTCGGACGACTATCGGTACAATAAGTAACTTTGATTCCTTTTCGTGCGGGTCCTAATACCATATCCGGCGTATATGTTAAGCCTTCATGCAGAATAGTTTCTCCCTTTTGCAGCGGATTCCATAATTTTAGCGGTATATTCTGCTCTTTTGCACGCTCAACGCTGAATTTACCCGCACGTTTGATTTCGACAGAGTATCCATAACATAAAACATTGTGTTTTACACGAAAAGCATGAATATGATATCCATTGATTTCGAAATATTCGTCCGTCTCCGTCATTTCAATACATTTGATTTCAAAAGGAAGCTCCGGTGCAATGACGCGCATGGCATTTACCACGCGTTCTAATCCTTTGGGTCCTATAATGGTAAGGGGTTCTGTACGATCCGCATTTCCCATAGTCAACAGCAGACCTGGCAGACCACTAATGTGATCCGCATGAAAATGTGTAATGCACAGAATATCAATCGGGTTAAAACTAAGCCCTTTTTCTTTGATGGCAATCTGCGTGCCTTCGCCGCAATCTATCAAAAGACTGCTGCCGTTATAACGAAGCATCATTGCTGTCAGCCAGCGGTATGGAAGCGGCATCATGCCCGCAGTTCCTAAAAGACATACATCTAACATCTATATTCCAACTTTCTATATTTTATTACATCTGCTTGTAATATCCCAGCGCAGACGAAATGGTTAGCCTAAATTTCACAGCCCATGATATAGGCATCCTCTTTGGGATAGTCATAAAAATTCTTTCGTACTCCCAAATTTTCAAATCCCATCTTTTTGTATAGTGCAATAGCAGGAAGATTTGATACACGCACTTCCAAAAAAATTCGTTCTATCTGCTTTTCTTTCGCTTTTTGAATTGCCGAAGCGACAAGTGCATTGCCATACCCTTTTTGGCGATGAGATGGCGATACTGCTACATTTGTGATATCAGCTTCTTCAAAACTAATATACATTCCAATATATCCTGTGATACATGAATGATTCCCAAAAACACCCAAACTTTTCTGTGCTTTTTCGGAATTTTGTTCTTCACATACAAGAAATAAGGTATCTTCTCTCGCAAGAGAATCCTGAAAACTTTTTTCACTCCACGGCTGTGAAAAACACTGTGTTTCGATTTCTACTGCCTGCGGAACGTCTTCCAGTATCATTTCTCGGATTAACATATTTTAAAATCACGTCCCTTTTCTTTTAATTCACGTTCTGCCTGTGAAAGTCTTAGATATTCCGGTTTGTGTTCTCTTGCATGCTCGACGATGCCTTTTTCAAAAAGCACTTCTCCTAATGCTGCAACACTTACTGCACGTTGAATATGACAGGTTGCAGGTGCAAATTCATATGGTACGGTTATGTGCTCTGCCAAATATTCTCTGAATACCGGAACTCCGTCTCCCAAAAAGATAACCGGACGGTTGTGTTTGTTTACTTCTGCGACCACTTCACTGATGTCTACCGCACACTGTGGCACAATCGTATGGAGACGTCCATTTTCAAAGGTATATAAACCTGTATATGCCTGCTGTCTGCGGGCATCCATAAGCGGACAGACAAGTTTCTCCGTTCCCCAAAGGTTAAATGCAAGGGCATCTACCGTTGGTACCGGAATAATCGGTTTATCAAGCGCCAAACCTAATCCTTTTGCAGTGGCAGAACCAATACGCAATCCGGTAAAAGAGCCTGGTCCCATAGATACTGCAATCGCATCAATGGAAGTTAAGTCTAATTCTATCATTTTGGCTAATTCATCCAACATTGGCAACAATGTCTGGGAATGGGTCTTTTTATGATTCATTGTATATTCCCCTAAAAGGGTATTGTTTTCTGTTACAGCAACACTGGCCACAAGGCCAGAGCTTTCTATGGCTAATATCTTCATGATTTTAGTCCTCTTTTATTTCTTTTATGGTGATTTTTCTGTAATCAAAGCCTTTTTCCAAGTCTTTTTCAATGGTAATTTCCTTGCGGGTGGATGGGAGAATTTCTTCGATAAGATTTGCCCACTCAATCATACAAAGTCCTTCGCCGTAAAAATAGTCTTCGTATCCAATTTCATCCATTTCTTCGACATCACCGATGCGGTACACGTCGAAATGATAAAATGGCATACGTCCTTCTTCGTATACCTGTACAATGGTAAAGGTCGGACTACAGATGGATTCTTCAATATCCAAACCTTCGGCAATGCCTTGTGTGAATACGGTTTTTCCTACACCAAGGTCACCGATCAATGTATATACGTCGCCGGACCGGGCATTTTGTCCCATCTGGCGGCCAAGTTCTAATGTTTCTTCTGCTGAGAAACTTTCGATAATTTTTGTTTGTTCCATATTTACCTCTAACTTATATATCGACACTAAATTGTTTTTACATAACTATTCAACACAGGACAAAACATTTACTGTTTTGTCCGTAAGAACATGATTTTATTTATTTTCTGCGTACATTTTGATGCGGCATTTTTCTAATTTTTTATGTGCTAATTCGGATAATGCCTGATATTCTTCTCCTACCTGCTCTAATGGAAGAATATAAGCATTGATACGGTTTGTGTATACCAAAAGCAGATTCCCCGAAGTACATAAGCGATAGATATTTTCCCACTTGAATTCTACCTGTTCTTGTTCTACGGATACACGAATAAGGTCTTCTTCAAAATCATAATGCAGTGTTTTTGAAATGGCATTATTGGGATCGCTGATAATCTTTTTCGTGCGAAGCCATAGTGAAACCGGAACATAGACCAAAAACAGCACACCAAGCCCCACATAAACAAGGGTAGAGCCGATGCTTACGTCTCCGAATGTAGCTATTGCATAGGCAAATACCAGAATAGGGAGAAGAATGGATAATCCTCCCTGCATACCTTTGTATGCCTGATTCATATTGAATCGAAATAAATCTTTTGCGGTTAATTTGATATCTAAACTTACTTTCATATTTCTCTCCGTAATTACTTTTATACTTGTAATTATTCAGTACCTGAATAATTACGATTCGCAAACCCATGAGAAATCAGCT
>CAYVGA010000121.1:0-5957 GCA_964449855.1 uncultured Lachnobacterium sp. | reverse complement strand
AGAAAAACAGCACACAATTGACAAATACTGAACACCATATTCTATAATTTCAGGATCTGTTGTCTGTGCATAGAAAAATGGTTTTACTGCAAACAAACCAACCAACAAAAATACTAAATAACTTAATCCTGCAAGAAAAATGCCATGCTTCGCTACCAAGCCCGCTTTTTCACGATTTTTCTCGCCCAAAGAACGTGACAGCATTGCATTCACACCAACACCGGTACCTGCGCCTAATGCAATCATTAATGTCTGAATCGGATTAGCCAGCGATACCGCAGTCAATGCATTCTCACTAATCTGTGCCACAAAAATACTGTCTACAATATTGTATAATGCCTGTACCAACATCGAAATCATCATCGGAATCGACATACTAAACAGTAATTTTCCTATCGGCATAACCCCCATCTTATTTTCTTCATGTACTTCTTTTGTCATTGATTGTGACATACTCTTTCCCCATTTCTTCTTTAAAATATAATTTATCATTTACAACTTTTCGGCACATTTACAAATTACAGCAAAAATTGTGCCAATACATAATTCGACACATCCTGACCTCGTTCTGTAAGGCAGATACTCCCTGCAGTCATCTCCAAAAGTTCCTGCTTTTTTAAACTATCTATAACATCTTTGTACACAGCCTCAATCGGCACACCAAAACTCTCTTCAAATTTACTTCGAGTCACACCATTTTTCATACGAAGTCCCAAAAACATAAATTCTTCCATTTGTGCTTTTCGGCTTACAACATCTGCTGCAAGATGCAAATTCGTTCCATGTTCCCACACAATACATGAGGATTCGTAAGATGATTGTTCTGCACTTTGCCTCTCCTGCTTTTTCTGAAAACGAAACCTTATATTCTGTGCATTTCGAATATAACTGTCCATATCCGTTGTATTCGTATAACGTACATTCTCAATCAAAGAAGCTGCACCAAGACCCAATCCCAAATAGTTTTCTCTTGTCCAATATCCTATATTGTGCCTACATGCAAAGCCCGATAAAGCAAAATTTGAGATTTCATACTGCTCATACCCCGCACTTGCCAAAAACTGCTGCGTCAGTTGAATCGTCTTGTATACTTCATCTTCCGTAGGCAGTATCTCTGTCTGCATACCCGCCAGCTGTTTTTCAAGATCCGACCTATATGCTTCAAAAAAAGGAGTTCCTTCTTCGATAATCAAAGAATACACAGAAATATGGTTCGGTTTTAACCGCATGATTTTCTGCAGACTTTGCAAAAATTTCTCTGCCGTCTGATATGGTATACCACTAATCAAATCCACATTAATATTAGAAAACCCCGCATTTCTCGCCATCTCATAAGTTTTTAAAAATTTCTCATAATTGTGAATACGTCCTAAAATCTTTAATTCCTCATCATCTGCCGACTGCAGCCCAATACTCAAACGATTCACACCTGCTTTACGGTACTTTTCTAATTTTGCAATGGTCACAGTACCGGGATTACACTCCATCGTCACCTCTGCATCCGGCAACACTTGAAAATGCGTATACACTGCCTCTAAAATCTCAAGCATCTTGTTTTCATCCAGCCAAGTCGGTGTCCCACCACCAATAAAAATGGTACTAACCAGATATTCTTTCATTTTTGTACCATAAAATTCAATTTCACGTATCAAAGCATCTACATAAGTTATCTGTGTATTTTCATCACAGGAAAAGGAAAGAAAATCACAATATGCACATTTTTTCAGACAAAATGGAATATGAATATATAGTTCCAGATTTTTCATAACACCTACTCTCCTTTTCTATTTCAAAAGGCTGTAGCATCAAGTAAATTCTATACAAGATATAGCATCTTATTGCCTTTTTACTTTTTGCAACAGCCCCTTATTATGCAGTACCTCTCAACATAACACAGCATGCATTTTCTTAATTTTAATCTTCATCCAGCATCTGTTCTCGCGCTTAAAACTCAAAATGTTCAGAACTATCTGGAATACTTAGTCTTCATCCAGCTTCAGTACGCTCATAAATGCTTCCTGTGGAATCTCTACATTACCCACCTGACGCATACGTTTCTTACCTTCTTTCTGTTTCTCCAGAAGTTTACGTTTACGTGAAATATCACCACCGTAACATTTTGCAAGAACGTCTTTTCGCATCGCTTTTACCGTTTCACGTGCAATAATTTTGCCGCCAACTGCTGCCTGAATTGGAATTTCAAACAAATGTCTTGGAATCTCTTCTTTTAAGCGTTCACACATACGACGACCGCGTTCATATGCATTGTCTTTGAATACGATAAAGGACAATGCATCCATCATTTCGTGATTGATTAAAATATCTAATTTTACCAATTCGGAACGTTCGTACCCCTTTAACTCATAGTCAAAAGACGCATAACCACGGGAACGTGATTTTAATGCATCAAAGAAATCGTAAATGATTTCATTTAATGGTAATTCATATTTTAAAAGTGCACGCGTTTCTTCAATGTATTCCATGCCGATATAGATACCGCGGCGTTCCTGACAAAGTGTCATAATGGAGCCCACGTAATCCTTTGTCACCATAATTTCTGCCGTAACATATGGTTCTTCCATGTAATCGATTTCGGATGGATCCGGAAGGTTCGAAGGATTGGTCAAGTCAATCATTTCTCCATTGGTTTTATATACTTTATAAATAACACCCGGTGCAGTGGTTACCAAATCAAGGTCAAATTCACGTTCCAAACGTTCCTGAATGATTTCCAAATGCAGCAGACCAAGAAAACCACAACGGAAACCAAAACCAAGTGCTAAGGATGTCTCCGGTTCAAAATGTAAAGAAGCATCGTTAATCTGTAATTTTTCCAAAGCATCTCTTAAATCCGGATATCTCGCACTGTCTGCGGGATAAATACCACAGTAAACCATAGGATTTACTTTCTTGTAACCCGGAAGTGCTTCTGCACATGGACGGTTCGCATTGGTAACGGTATCGCCGACACGAGTATCTGCTACATTTTTGATACTTGCCGTAAAGTAACCTACCATACCTGCGGAAAGCTCGTCACATGGAATAAACTGACCTGCACCAAAATAACCAACTTCTACAACAGATGCTGATGCACCGGTTGCCATCATCTTGATTGGATCACCTACTTTTAGTGTACCCTCTTTGATACGGCAAAATACCATAACACCTTTATACTGGTCATACAATGCATCAAAAATAAGTGCCTGAAGCGGCGCATCGGCATCCCCTTTTGGAGCCGGAATCTTCGCAACGATTTCTTCTAAAACATCCTCAATATTCAATCCGGTTTTTGCAGAAATACGTGGAGCATCCATAGCTTCGATACCAATTACGTCCTCGATTTCCTGACAGATTTCATCTGGTCGTGCAGATGGAAGGTCAATTTTATTAATAACCGGAAATACATCCAAATCATGATCCAAGGCAAGATATACGTTTGCCAAAGTCTGTGCTTCTACACCCTGTGCCGCATCTACCACAAGAATTGCTCCGTCACAGGCAGCTAAACTACGGGATACTTCATAGTTAAAGTCTACGTGTCCCGGTGTATCAATTAAGTTGAAAATATATTCTTCGCCATCTTTTGCCTTATAAATAATACGAACTGCCTGTGATTTGATGGTGATACCTCTTTCACGTTCTAAGTCCATATTATCAAGTACCTGTGCCTGCATTTCACGCTCGGTCAATGTACCTGTTTTTTCGATGATACGGTCTGCCAAAGTCGATTTGCCGTGGTCAATATGGGCGATAATACAAAAATTACGAATTTTACTCTGATCTACTGACATAGTTTGTCCTCTTTCTTTTTTACTATATACGCCATTTTATTTTACGTGTTTTCAAGAATTTTGGCAACAATATTTTCTTTCTAAATTTGAAATGGACGCAGAAAATTTTTTTCATGGTTTACACCCAAAATGTATAGAAATGAACAGATAAAAAACAATTTTGGGTGTAGAGAAAGAAATTGTTTCAAAACACCCACAATTTTACACAATTTTGTGAAAACCGTGGGTATAATTTGATAAAATTTCTCCTCTACACCCAAATTAATGATTTTTTGTGTACTATTTTAATTTCTCTAAAATTGATGTGCCAATCGTCCCCTCCGGCATTTCCACACCAAAGTTCTCTGCGATGGTTGCACCAATCATTGCAAAGTTGTCCGGTTCTTCCAATGCACCACATCCTTCAAAGGCTGGCGAATATGCAAGGAATGGAACACGTTCTCTCGTGTGGTCTGAACCTGTATAAGTAGGGTCATTGCCATGATCTGCTGTAATAATCAGCAAATCGTCTTCTTTTAAAAGTGGAAGTAGCTGTCCAAGTTTTTCGTCGAACATCTCGATTTCTTTTCCATAGCCTTCCACATTACGGCGGTGTCCCCAAAGTGCATCAAAGTCTACTAAGTTTACGAAACAAAGTCCTTCAAAGTCCTGTCCTGCGATTTCGATGGTCTGTTCCATACCATGTACGCTGGTTTTGGATTTGTGTGCTTCAGTAATACCTTCACCAACAAAAATATCATTGATTTTTCCAACGGAAATCACATCATAACCTGCATCTTTTAATGCATTCAGTGTGGTTGGTCCCGATGGTTTTAATGCATAATCATGGCGATTGCTGGTACGCTTGAATTCGCCTTTTTTCTTGCCGACATATGGACGCGCAATGACACGGCCCACACGCCATTCATCTTTCATGGTCAGTTCTCTGGCAAATTCACAGTAACGATATAAGGTATCAAGGCCCATCGTTTCCTCGTTGCCGCAAATCTGCAGCACGGAGTCTGCGGATGTATAAACGATAACTTTGTCTTCGTAGATTTCCTGTTCTGCCAGCTCTTCTAAAATTTCTGTTCCACTTGCAGATTTGTTACCGATGACTTCTTTTCCAAACTCTTTTTCCAAAGCATCAATCAGTTCCTTTGGAAAACCGGTATCTGTAAAAGTGACAAAAGGTTTCGTAGTATGAATCCCCATCATTTCCCAATGTCCTGTCATGGTATCCTTACCATTGCTGGCTTCATTCATCGCACAATAGTAGCCAAGCGGCTGTTCTACCGGTGCAATACCTCTTAATTCCTTTAAATTAGCCATTCCCAATTTCTGCAAATTCGGGATATGCAAGTCCATCTTTTCCGCGATATGTCCAAAAGTATCTACTCCCACATCGCCAAATTCCGGGGAATCCGGCAAAGGGCCGATTCCAAGGGAGTCCACCACGATGGTAAATACACGTTTAAATTTTTTATTCATATATCTGTTTCCTTTTCTTTATCTGAGTAATCACTCAATTATTCTGCACTTTATAACTATCCCTGAATTCCATGTTTATGCAAGGTTTTCTGGTCCAAAACTCATCGGTAATAGTTCTTCTAATGTAAACACTTGATAATCTGTCTTGCTCTTTCCCAAAATGACTTCAAATTTTTCCGGAATACAGAATTCCCTCATCACCTGTCTGCAAACACCACATGGTGCACAAAGTTCTAAGGTTTCTGCGGATTCACTTCCACCTACGATGGCAATCGCATCAAATTCTTTCTGGCCTGCTGCTACTGCTGAAAAAATCGCTGTTCGTTCTGCACAGTTTGTTGCAGGATAACTTGCATTTTCTACATTGCATCCTTTATAAATAACACCATTTTTTCCTAAAAGTGCTGCACCTACTTTAAAATGGGAATAGGGTGCATATGCTGACATTCTAGCCTCTAATGCCAATTCCATAAGTTCTTCATATCTATTCATTTTTCTACCTTTCTAAATCCGTATACCATTCCTTGCACTGCAATTCCACAAATTCCAGTTTTATTCCGCAGTACCATTTTCTTTGTCTGCTGCGATTAATTTGCGAAGTGCTCCTACTGCCGTACGAATCGCAAGTTCGGTATCATGTGCCTGTGGATTTGGAAGGCCGAGTTTTGCTCTTTCCTGATTTGCTACTACAAGGAA
>CAYVGA010000120.1:0-5983 GCA_964449855.1 uncultured Lachnobacterium sp. | reverse complement strand
AATCCTTAAAAGCACAGGGTGCAAAAATCAATGTCTGGGGTGTAGGTACAAACCTTATCACTTCCAAAGACAATCCATCCTTTGGCGGTGTATACAAACTCGCTGCCATTGCAGACGAAAACGGAAACTTTGTTCCAAAGATTAAAAAATCTGAAAATATTGAAAAAGTTACCAACCCTGGTAACAAAAAAGTATATCGTATCTACGACAACGATACTGGAAAAATCAAAGCCGACCTCATCTGTCTCGCAGACCAGGTATATGATGTATCCGAAGAACTTACTCTCTTCGACCCAAATGCACCTTGGAAAAAGATCACACTTCCAGGTGGCAGCTACACAATGAGATCCCTTCTCATTCCAGTTGTAAAAAAAGGAGAAACTGTATACAAATCACCATCCGTTATGGAAATCCGTGACTACTGCAACAAAGAAAAACACACGATTTGGGATAGCTGCAAACGATTCAAATTTGCACAGCTTCCACGTGTTGACCTTTCACAGAAATTATACGACCTTAAAGTGGAACTCTTACATGACGCAGGGGATGAAGAATAAATTTTGCAGGAATCTCGCTTTATAAGATTTCTTATAACTATTCAGTATCTTCACAGTTACCATTTAAAAAGGGGCTATCCCAATAAGCAAATTTCAAACAAGAATATCTTGTTGACGTTTCACTTATTGCGATAGCCCCCTTTTCTAATACCCAATCAATACTATCTTTTCCTCAATGGAAAATCCCTATTTACAAACACTACGCTACATATAAAAACATAAACATAAAGTGACAGAAACTTCCGCCCATAACAAACAAATGAAAAATCTCATGCAGCCCAAAATATTTATGAATCTTATCCAATACCGGAATCTTTAATGCATAAATCACACCACCTACGGTATAAATAATTCCGCCAACCAAAAGCCACACAAATGCTCCTATTGGAAGTGTATCCAGCAATGGTCGAAACACAAAAACACATTCCCATCCCATCGCAATGTACACCACCGACGACACCCATTTCGGGCAGGTCACCCAAAACAGCTTCATAATCATGCCTGCGATAGCCGTTCCCCATACCAGAGCCAAAAGCGGATATCCCTGTGCCTTATCCAGCACCAGCATGCACACCGGCGTATACGAGCCTGCAATCAACACGAAAATCATCATATGATCGATTTTCTTAAATATCTTAAGCGCACTTCCTGTCAAATTCACAGAATGATATAAAGTACTTGCTCCATATAATAAAATCATACTGACAATAAATATCAGCATCGCAACCACATGTTTGATATCCTGTGAATATGTCGCCTTAATCAAAAGCGGCACCGCCGCCACCATCGCCAGCATCATAGCGATATAATGTGTAATTGCACTTCCCGGTTCACGAATTGTAATTTTCATCGTCTTACCTCCATCTTTTAAAAATAAATTTTCCGTCCTATGATTGACCATTACGGACTAAAAGGTCATGCTAATAATTTAAATACATTGTAATTATTTAGTGCCAATACATTTCTTTTACTTACGTGGCTTCAAAAATCTTTGGAAGCGGTTTTGAAAACCACTTGTCATGGCATTATATTAATACTGCTAGTTTATTCTGTCAACCCCATTTTTATGCCTATTCCAATTTTTAAGAAAACTTGTAACTATTCAGCACAGCTCAAAACACTTGCTGTTTTGAGCGTAAGAACATGATTCAGGTGTGAACAAACCCATCAGCGAAGCTGATTTTTCATGAGTTTACGAAAACTTTAAGATTCTAATCTTGCTTTGTTAAGATTTATTTTGTATTCTAGAATTATAAATAGAAATGCTTTTTTGTAATTTCTGGAAATGGGGGGAGTCGTTATGAAATTGATGATTAAACAACGTGTCTTTTCTTGGGGAGAAAAATTTGATATTTATGACGAACATGGAAATGTCAAATACTTTGTGAAAGGTGAAATTTTTTCGTTTGGACATAAACTTCATGTATTTGATGTCCATGATAGAGAAATCGGAGGTGTTTATGAAAAACTTTTTACATTCCCAAAACAATTTGAAATTATTATGAACGGAACTGTACGTGGATACATTACCAAGCAATTCACATTTTTCTGGCAGAAATATGATGTTGATTTTAACGGATGGCATGTAGATGGCGATTTCCTTGATTGGGAATACGATGTATTTTCCGGAAGCAGACCGATTATTCATATCAGCAAACAATGGCTGTCCTGGGGCGATACTTATATTATAGATATCGAAAATCCAGAAGACGAAATTATGGGACTTATGCTGGTACTGGCTATTGATGCTGCAAATTGCGATCATAACAATAATTAGAAAGTATCATTTAGAGCAAATATAGTGGAGCATGCTGGAAAATGGATGCATCATAACGAAATTATTATAATGCAGGCTGACTTATCTAAACACTATACGCAAGAAACCTTGCTCTTGGGAATTGTGTCTATGAGAAATTTTTCCTTTGTGAGATGCAGAGGAATTGTATCTATACAAAATTTTTTCTTTAAACAAAAAATCCATGTTTTTATGTAATTTTTATGAAAAAATCATTAATTTTGTATCTCACAAAAGAAAAATTTTACATAGTCACAATGTAACTATTCAGCACAGCTCTAATTCTTCGTGCGAATTAAGATATCCGCCCCGCGGTGTACAAACAATCCTCAAAGTGCTTAATTAATCTGACTCTACATACGACGAACTATCTCGTAATATCATCTACAATTTTTCCTTTTTCTACATTCGGTTTTAACATATTTTCATATGCATATGTCCATAATTCTTCCGAACCTTTCGGTGTTCTCTCATTTCGTTTCAAAATCTGGCTCAAACGAACCCCTTTTTCCTGCCAACGTCTTCCATCCGTCGCATTGTTTAACATGAGGGGCTGTAAGTTGTCCATCGTACGGGCAAACTTTGCTTCCTTTGTTTCTCCGGCTTCAAATTCATCCCAAAGTGCACGGAATTTTACCTGCTGGTCTTCTGGCAGCATGGCAAAAATACGGTCAGCTGCTTTTAATTCACGTTCTTTCTGTGTTTTCTTTGCTTCCTCATCATAAGCATAAGTGTCTCCTGCATCAATCTCTACAACATCGTGAATCAAAATCATAGAAATCGTTTTTAAGATATCGATTTCTTCATTTGCATACTCACTCAAAATCAAAGTCATAAGTGCCATATGCCATGCATGCTCTGCATCATTTTCCTGACGGCTGGCATCCGAAATATAGGTCTGTCGTTCAATTTTCTTTTCTTTATCGACTTCTAAACAAAATTGTAACTGTTTATCTAATCTTTCCTTGTCCATCATTATACCCCTCACGTACTACAGGCCAAAACGCACATGTTTCGGCCTGTATTTCATCATTGCGTAATTATTCAGTACCTGAACAGCTACACCAATTCTTTATTTACATCTTTTAACTTAAGACATCCTCGAACGCACATCGAAATGTGCAAATATATTTTACTCAGAAAGTAATTTTTCTACAGATGCAAGTCTTACACAAACTACAAATACCTCTGCTGCTTTCTTTAATTCTTCCACAGATGGGAAAGTTGGTGCAATACGGATTACGTTGTCTTTAGGATCTTTTCCATATGGGAATGGAGCACCTGCGCCAGTCATGGTTACACCGGCTTCTTTACATTTTGCAACAACATTTTTTGCACAGCCTTCTAATGTTTCGAAACAAATGAAGTATCCTCCTACCGGATTAATCCATGTACCGATACCACGGCTTGCGATTTCTGCTGTCATAAGTTCGTCTAACATTTCAAATTTTGGACGGATAAGAGCAGCATGTTTCATCATATGTACTTTGATACCGTCTGCGTTTTTAAAGTAACGTACATGACGAAGCTGATTGATTTTGTCATGACCGATTGTCTGAATGGTCATCTGTTTTTTAATATCTGCGATATTGTTTTCAGAAGAAGCAAGTGCGGCAATACCGGCACCTGGGAAAGTAATCTTACTTGTAGAGCAGAACTGGAATACCATATCTGCATTTCCTGCTTTTTCACATTCTTCTAAAATATTTAAGATTTCATCCTGTTTGTCTTCATATAAATGATGTACGCAGTAAGCATTATCCCAGAAAATACGGAAATCCGCAGCTGCTGGTTTTAATGCAGCAAAACGACGTACGGTTTCGTCTGAATAAGAAGAACCGGATGGGTTTGCATATTTTGGTACACACCAGATACCTTTTACTGCTGGGTCGTTGTTTACATATTCTTCTACCATATCCATATCCGGACCGTCTGCGTAAAGTGGAATGTTAATCATTTCAATGCCAAACAACTGTGTAATTGCAAAATGTCTGTCATAGCCTGGTACCGGACAAAGGAATTTTACTTTATCTAATTTTGCCCAAGGTGTATTTCCGCAAATACCAAGTGTCATAGCTCTGGAAATCTGGTCATACATGATATTTAAACTTGAGTTTCCGTATACAATCACATTTTCATCTTCACAACCGAGTACTTCTGCCATTAATTTTTTTGCTTCCGGGATACCATCTAAGATACCATAGTTACGTAAATCCATTCCATTTTCTGCTTTTAATACAGATTTTGAATCTAATACATCTAACATATCCATCGCCAAATCCAACTGTTCTGCAGCCGGTTTACCTCTGGACATATCCAATTTTAAATTCAAGGCTTTGATTTCCTCAAACTGTTTTTCAAGGGCAGCCTTTTCTACCAATAATTCTTCTTTGGTCATTTCCTGATATTTCTGCATATAATTTCCTCCTGCTTATGTATCTTTTCATAATTATTCAGTACTTTCATAATTATGACTCACAACCCAGAATAAAGAGTTCGTTTACAAACGCTCCGCGCACGGTGCTGCAAAGCAACTAATTTCTTCTTCTCGAACTTCACTGATGAGTTTGCACACTCCTACATCATATTCTTACGTTCAAAACAGCAAGGGTTTTGAGCTGTACTGAATAGTTACTATTTTTAAATTATTTTTCATCTAAACTTTTGATTCGCTTAAAATGTTCTCTTATCCGTTTCTCATACCCCATCTCTGTAGGCTCATAGAACTTCGTACCTACCAAAGAATCCGGCAAATACTGCTGCTCTACATAATGATTTGGATAAGCATGTGCATATTTGTATCCCAACCCATGTCCTAACTTCTCTGCACCTTTGTAATGTGCATCCTGCAAATGGACCGGCACTGGTGGTGTTACATTGTTTCGCACTGCACTCATCGCTGCACCGATGGCTTCGTAGGCCGCGTTGCTTTTGGGTGCACTGGCTACATACGTAACTGCCTGTGATAAAATAATCTGTGCCTCCGGCATACCGATACGCTCAATTGCCTGTGAAGCCGATGTCGCAACGACCAAAGCCATTGGGTCCGCATTTCCGACATCTTCTGATGCACAAATCATAATTCTTCTTGCAATAAACTTAATATCTTCTCCAGCATACAGCATACGTGCGAGATAATATACCGCTGCATCCGGATCAGAGCCCCGCATACTTTTGATAAAGGCAGAAATGGTATCGTAGTGATTATCCCCTGTTTTGTCATAAGAAATCACACGTTTCTGAATACATTCACTTGCTACATCAATTGTAATATGGATTCTTCCATCCTCACTTCTCTCTGTCGTCAAAATGCCAAGTTCAATTGCTGTAAGTGCAGCTCTGGCATCTCCATTACATACATCTGCCAAAAACTCCAACGCATCCTCATAGATTATGGCATTGTATGCACCCATGCCTTTTTCCACATCATTCACTGCACGCAGCAAAAGCACCTTGATATCCTCTTTGTCCAATTTCTTTAGTTCAAAAATAATCGAACGTGACAACAACGCACTATTCACTTCAAAATATGGATTCTCTGTGGTTGCCCCTATCAGAATAATCGTACCATCCTCAACAAATGGCAAAAGATAATCCTGCTGCCCTTTGTTAAAACGATGAATTTCATCAA
>CAYVGA010000119.1:0-6047 GCA_964449855.1 uncultured Lachnobacterium sp. | reverse complement strand
CCTCACCTGCGGCCTTTCGGCACTTGCAGCCGCGATCACCTGTCCTGCAAGTTATAACTATACACAGTTATTAGAAAAAAATCAAGTAAAACTATTTATAACCAAATTCTAAAATCTCTCTTAAAAGATAATAACTCCATTGACGTGGTAGTTTTTCCCATGTAATATGCAAAGGAAGATAATTACTGTTAGTATTTGATGGATAAAATCTATTACATTAGGAAGGTAAAACGAATGAATAATTTAAGACAAAAATTTTTAAGATTTATGCAGGGAAGAACTGGTGTTGACCAATTAGCACAGTTTTTGAATGTTATAGTGATTATTACATTGATAATTTCTATTTTTACAAAGTCAGTGATTTTAGACTGGATTCCATTTGTGATAATGGGATATATGTATTTTCGTATTTTTTCGAAAGATATTCCAAAGCGCTCCATGGAAAACCAAAGATTCTGTAACATGCGCTATGATGCTGCGATTAAGAAAAATAAAATGAAAAAAGAATGGGAACAGCGTAAGATTTATCGATTTTTCCGCTGTCCGATGTGTAAGCAAAAAGTGCGTGTACCAAAGGGACGTGGTAAAATTTGTATCACTTGTCCAAAGTGCAGAGAGGAATTTATAAGAAGATCGTAATTATTTGGCATTGGAATAGATAAGATTCGGAATGCGTTATGGAAATTCATAGCATGGAGGCTATTTATGTTCGGCTATATTAATGTAAACAAAAAAGAATTATCCGAAGAAAATCAAAAAGTATATCAGGCATATTATTGCGGGTTGTGTCAGACACTCCGCGAGCATTGCGGTAAAAAAGGACAGATGCTTCTGAGTTTTGATATGACATTTTTGGAATTGCTGTTGACGGGGCTGTATGAACCGAATCGGTTTGAATATGAGTTTACCTGTATGATTCATCCGACAAAGAAGCAGCTTGCATACGAAAATGAGGTTTCTGATTATTGTGCTGCAATTAATGTTATGCTGGCGTACCATAATTTGGTAGATGATTGGAAGGATGATAAGAAATTCTCAAAGAAACAGGCTGCAAATATTATCCGAAAGGACTACGAGAAATTTGCAGAGAGCTACCCTCGTCAGGCGAAATCCATTGAAGATTATATGAAGCATCTTGCAGAATATGAAAAGGCAAATGAAACCAATATAGACTTGGTGGCGGGACTTACCGGTGAAATGCTGGGCGAGGTTTTTGCATGGAAAGAAGACGAGTGGTTTGATGAGCTAAAAACTTTAGGGTATTATATGGGCAAATTTATTTACCTTATGGATGCTTACGAAGATGTGGACAAGGATGAGAAGAAAAATGCCTATAATCCGCTTAGGAACTTAAAAAAAGACAATCCAAAAGATTTTGAGACCTTGACGAGGCTTATGATGACGAGTATGATGTCAGAATGTGCAAAGTCATTTGAACGTTTGCCAATTATTTTACATGCAGATATATTACGTAACATTTTATATTCAGGGGTGTGGACAAAATATGAATACATCCAGTTGAGAAAGAAGAAGAGGAGATCAGGTAAATAATGACAGATCCATATCAGGTGCTCGGTATTTCCCGAGGTGCCTCGGATGAAGAAATAAAAAAAGCATATCGAAGTCTGAGCAGAAAGTACCATCCGGATGCCAATGTGAACAATCCAAATAAGGATGCGGCAGAGGAAAAGTTTAAACAGGTACAGCAGGCATATGACCAAATCATGAAAGAGAAACAACAAGGAACCGGTTATGGCGGCTACGGAAACAGCTATAGTGGTGGAAGTGGTGCAGAGTATGGTGATTTTGGTGGTTTTGGCAGTTATTATAGTGGCAGAAGTGCTTATCAGGAAGAAAACAGCAGACTGCAGGCAGCGGCTAATTATATTCGAAATGGCTATTACAAGGAAGCGTTGAATGTATTGAATGATATTCCATTTCAAGAACGAAATGGCAGATGGTATTATTATAGCGCACTTGCAAATCATAGAGTCGGTAATACAGCAACGGCATTAGAACATATCCGCAGAGCAGTAGAATTAGAACCTAGCAATATACAATACCGCCAGTTCCAGCAGAATTTAGAATATGGTGGGACCTGGTATACTTCCATGGGCAGTGGATATGAAAGTCCATATTCAAGTGGAGGATGGTGTTTGCGAATGTTGCTGTTAAATCTATTCTGTAACTTCTGTTGCTGCAGACCTTGTTAGAAGAAGCGATGTGATAGAAACCGGTTTGTAAATCGTTAAATTTGCTAAAAAATAATAAGAAAAATTGATAAAACGCTGAAAATAGGGCAAAACGAAAAATCTCCTTGAGAAAAGCTGGTTTTCGAGCTATATTTAAGATATCAGTTACGAAAAACAACAAAAAGGAGAAGGGAATTATGAAGAAGAGAATTCGTGCATTTCTTTTGGCACTTGTAATGGTATTTACAACTGTTGCAGCGACATTTGGAGATGTGACAACATTCAAGGCAGACGAACTGACTATCAAACTTCATTACAATCGTCCGGATGGTGATTATGACAATTGGACAGTATGGTTTTGGTCTTCAGACAGTCTTGCAGCACCATTAGAACAAGAAAATGGTGAAATGGTAGCAACTTATCCAGTGCCTGCAGGTACAATGGAAGTTGGCTATATTGTACGTTATGGAGAATGGGAAAAGAAAGACGTAGACAAGGATCAGTTCATTGATGTATCCGCGTATATTTCAGGAACAATTCATGTTTATGTTGAATCCGGTGTGGAAGGACACAAAATCGTAGAAGGTGACGATGTTGTGAACGGAACAAAATTAAAAAGTGCAAAGTATGATATGGATAAAAACGTTGTAAACGTAGAAATCGTAAACCCATTAGATGACATGGGAAATCAGCTTGCGATTAAAGATTCCAATGGTGAAGCAGTAGCGATTAAAGAAGTAACTGGTACAGATGGAAGCTACGTTGTTTCACTTGAAGAAGAATTAGACACATTCAAAGCTTACCAGATTGAATACAATGGAACATCAACAGCAATTGTTATGCCTATCATTTATTCAACAGAAGAGTTTGAAAGTGAGTATACCTATACAGGTGATGACCTTGGTGCTACTTGGACCAAAGAAGCTACTACATTCCGTGTATGGGCTCCAACTGCTGAATCCGTAAAAGTAAAACTTTACAAAAGCGGTTCAGAATCAAATAACACTCTGATTGAAGCAATTGACATGACAGCAGATGTAAACGGTACATGGGTTGTGAAAAAAGATGGCGACTTAAATGGTGTATTCTATACATACGAAGTAATGATCAATGGAGAAGCAGTAGAAGCTTGTGATCCATATGCAAAAACAACCGGTGTAAACGGAAAACGTGCAATGGTAATTGATTTGGATTCTACAGACCCGGAAGGATGGGATAAGGACACAAATCCAAATGCAGATCTTGCAATTACAGATACCGTTATTTATGAATTACATATTCGTGACTTAGGTACGGATGAGAGTTCCGGAATCGAAAATGTAGGTAAATTCTTAAGCTTAACAGAACATGGTACAACAACACCGGGTGGACAGAAGACTGGTATTGACCATATCAAAGACCTTGGTATTACACACTTGCATATCTTACCAATGTATGACTATGGCTCTGTAAATGAAATGGATTCTGACAATCAGTTTAACTGGGGTTATGACCCTGTAAACTACAATGTACCGGAAGGTTCTTACTCAACAGATCCATATGATGGAGCAGTTCGTGTAAAGGAAGCAAAACAGATGGTACAGTCCTTACACAATGATGGCATCAGCGTTATCATGGACGTTGTTTACAATCACGTATACGACGGCAGTCAGTTTTGTTTCAATAAAATCGTACCTGGATACTTCTCACGTATCAGTGATGCAGGATATTACTCAAATGGTTCCGGATGTGGAAACGATACAGCTTCTGAACGCAGCATGGTTAAGAAATATATCGTAGACTCTGTTTTATATTGGGCAACAGAATACCACATCGATGGTTTCCGTTTTGACCTTGTAGGTTTGATTGATACAGAAACAATCAATGCAATTATCGAAGAAGTACACGCAGTTCGTCCTGACGTTATCTTCTACGGTGAAGGCTGGACAATGAGCACAGACGTAACAAAAGAAGGTTACGATATGACAACTCAGACAAATTCACAGATGGTACCGGAATTTGCATTCTTTAACGATACAATCCGTGATGGATTAAAAGGTAGCGTATTTGAAAATACAGCAGTAGGTTATGTTCAGGGCGGCGTTGGAAACATGGATACAATCGCAGATTGTTTCATCGGTCTTGCAAGATGGTGTAAGAGCCCTAGCCAGACAATCAACTATGCATCCTGCCATGACAACAATACCTTGTATGACAGATTACAGGCATCCAGAACAGATGCTTCTACAGAAGATTTAATTAAGATGAATAATCTTACTGCAGCGATTTATATCACTTCACAGGGTGTTCCATTCGTTCATGCCGGTGAAGAAATGCTCCGTACCAAAGTAAATGAAGACGGAACATTCAACCACAACAGCTACAATGCATCCGATGAAGTAAACAGCATCAAATGGTCTACATTAGAAGATGCAACATACCAGGATGTTGTAGATTACTACAAAGGTTTAATCGCATTTAGAAAAGCACACAGCGCACTTCGTATGCAGACAGCAGAAGAGGTTGGTGCAAACATCACAAGACTTTCTGGTTTAGCAGATGAAGTATTAGGATTCCGGATTAATGCAAGCGCAGTTGAAGGCGAAACAGCAGAACAGATCCTTGTATACTTTAACCCAAATCCGGAAGCAACAGAAATTACACTTCCAGAAGGCAACTGGAATATCTACATCAATGGTGAAGATGCAGGTACAGAAGTTCTTGCAAAAGCAAGCGGTACTGTAACCGTAGATGCTATCTCAGCTATGGTACTTGTTCAGGAAGCTGGTGGTGCTCCGGTAGGTCTTATTGTAGCATTAGTAGCAATTGCAGGTGTAGCAGTGGCAGCAGTTGTTGTAATGAAAAAGAAAAAAGCAGCTTAATTTTAAAGGGAAAATGAGCATAGAATCATTTAAGGGACTGTTATGAATGACAGTCCCTTTTTGCAAGTGCTGAATAGTTACGTTTTATCTTAAAATATTTAAAATACAATAAAGTTTATCTTGAATTCTGTAGTTGATTGATGTATGATAGAAAAAATTTGTGTAAAAATAGGAGGAAGAAAATGAGACATTTAATTAGTCCATTGGATTTCTCAGTGGAAGAGTTGGACAAGCTCTTAGATCTTGCCAATGACATTGAGAACAATCCTGATAAATATGCGGAGAGTTGTAAGAGAAAGAAACTTGCGACATGTTTTTACGAACCAAGTACAAGAACAAGACTTTCATTTGAAGCGGCCATGTTAAACCTTGGTGGTTCTGTCTTAGGTTTTGCTGGCGCGGATTCTTCATCTGCATCAAAAGGAGAGAGTGTTTCGGATACGATTCGTATTATTTCCAGTTATGCAGATATCTGTGCGATGCGTCATCCAAAAGAAGGTGCGCCTTTGGTAGCAGCATCGAAGTCTGGTATTCCTGTTATTAATGCAGGTGATGGCGGACATCAGCATCCAACACAGACGCTTACCGATCTTCTTACGATTCGTTCTTTAAAAGGCAGATTAAATAATGTTACCATTGGACTTTGTGGAGACTTAAAGTTTGGACGTACCGTACATTCTTTGATTCATGCATTGGTACGTTATGAAAATGTGAAATTTGTATTGATTTCGCCGGAAGAACTTCGTTTACCAGGATATATTCGTGATGATGTATTAAAAGCAAATGGTGTAGAATACAAAGAAGTAGAGCGTTTAGAAGATGCGATTGGAGAATTGGATGTACTCTATATGACACGTGTACAGAAAGAACGTTTCTTTAATGAAGAAGACTACATTCGTTTGAAAGATTTTTACATTTTAAACAAAGCAAAATTGGAATATGCAAAAGAAGATATGCTCATCCTTCATCCACTTCCACGTGTGAATGAAATTGC
>CAYVGA010000118.1:0-6068 GCA_964449855.1 uncultured Lachnobacterium sp. | reverse complement strand
ACAGCTGCTGTATTTGTAAAATTCAAAAAACAGCCTACAAAAGAACAGCTTATCGAAAAGCTCGTAAACTATAAA
The DNA here is from genome assembly GCA_964449855.1 of uncultured Lachnobacterium sp. Classification (GTDB taxonomy): domain Bacteria; phylum Bacillota; class Clostridia; order Lachnospirales; family Lachnospiraceae; genus Roseburia. Next base: position 5,993 of record CAYVGA010000118.1, on the reverse strand, counting down.
GGTGCTCCACAGGAACTTGAACTTCCAAGTGCACCAAAGCAGTTTATCCAGTATTTAGAAGAAGACAACAGACCACAGGTTAGCCTTGATGTTGATTACGAAAATGGCATGGGCGTATCTGTAGGACGTATCCGTGAAGATCATGTATATGATTGGAAATTCGTTGGTTTATCACACAATACCGTACGTGGTGCTGCAGGCGGTGCTGTACTTTGTGCAGAACTTTTGAAAGCACAGGGATATATTACAAAAAAATAATCTAAAGAATAATCTTTTGGAAGAGGTTCGGAGAAATCCGTACAAAGGTAAAGGAAAACCCGAACCTCTCAAAGGATGTAATCCAAATACATGGAGTAGACATATCAATCAAAAAGAACGATTGGTTTATGAAGTCGGTGAAGAAGGCATTTTTATAAAACAGTGTAAAGGTCATTACGACGATAAATAAACTATCATTAGGAACACAAGTTATTTTAGAAATAAATAGAATTCTTGTTCCAAAATTCCAAATTTTACAAAAACTGAATAAAAATTTCTGAACACATTTTTTATTGTACATATTTAGAAATATGATATAATTCTAATGTTTGTTTTGTATTATGCTTAAAACAGATTATATAAAAAATGAATGGGAGATATATGGGAAAATCACTGATTATAACAGAGAAACCGTCCGTTGCACAGGAATTTGCCAAGGTATTACAGGTTAGTGGCAGAAGAGACGGTTATATAGAAAATTCCGATTATGTTATTACCTGGTGCGTAGGTCATCTGGTTGGTTTGGTTTATCCGGAAAGCTACGATGAAAAGTATAAAAAATGGAAACTCGAAGACTTACCATTTTTGCCAAAGGACTACAAATATGATATTATCAAGGAAGTGAAAAAACAATATGATATTGTACATGCAATGCTGATGCGCGAAGATATCGAGCGTGTGTATTGGGCAGGCGACGCGGGAAAAGAAGGGCAGACAATCGAAGAGAATATTCGAAATTTTGGCGGTGTGCGTGAAGGTATGGAAGAACTTCGTGTTTGGATAGATTCACAGACCGAAGAAGAAATTCTGCGAGGTATTCGTGAAGCAAAACCAATGAGCGCGTATGCGAATCTGGGAAAATCCGGTATTATGCGAACCATTGAAGATTATGCAATGGGAATCAATTTTTCACGAGTGATGTCGGTGAAGTACGGACAGTTGTTAAATGACGCAGCAGGAACCAGAAATTATACGGCGATAGCCGTTGGACGTGTGATGACTTGTGTACTTGGCATGGTTGTTCTTCGCGAACGGGAAATCCGAAATTTCAAGGAAACGCCTTTTTACCGTGTAATAGGAAATTTTACAGATACAGGTGTTGAGGCAGAATGGAAAGCAGTAGAAGGTTCGAAATATTTTCAATCACCGCTATTATATAAAGAAAATGGTTTTAAAGAAGAAAAAGACGCCAATGCTTTGATTGATTTATGTACAGGCAAAGAAGCAAAAGTAAAAACTTTGGAGAAATCTATTAGCAAGAAGCGTGCACCGTTGCTTTTTAACTTAGCGGAACTTCAGGCAGAATGTGCAAAGCGTTTTAAAATCAGTCCGGATGAGACTTTGCAGATTGCACAGGATTTGTACGAAAAGAAACTCACAACTTATCCGAGAACTGATGCAAGAGTATTGTCTACGGCGGTTGCGAAAGAAATTTATAAGAATTTGCATAAATTGAAAGGGTATGAGACAGTAGCTCCATATGTAGAAAATATTTTAGAAAAGAAATCCTATGCATCCATTGAAAAAACATCTTATGTGGATGACAGTAAAGTTACAGACCATTATGCAATTATTCCGACCGGACAGTTAACAGAATTGCATACACTCAATTCATTGCAAAGAAGTGTGTTTGAATTAATCTGCAGACGTTTTCTTAGTATCTTTTATCCGCCGGCAGAATACCAAAATGTGAAACTGATAATTGCGGTAGAAAAAGAAGAGTTTTTTGCATCAGCAAAGGTATTAAAGGTGCCGGGCTATTTGGAAGTTGCAGGAATTCCAAAGAAGCGGGGAACGACCAATGCAGACGAGAATGTTTCCGATGAAAATGCTTCGGAAGATGTAGATGGCAATCCATTTGCAGAGGGAGAATTAAAGGCGGATCCACAGGCAATTTTGGACTTGGCAGAACGTCTTCGTGTGGGAGATGTGGTTGCGGTCAACGGATATGCCATCCGCTATGGAAAGACTTCGCCGCCAAAGCGTTATACGTCCGGTTCTATGGTGCTTGCCATGGAAAATGCCGGCCAGCTCATAGAAGACGAAGAACTGCGTGAGCAAATCAAGGGATCCGGAATAGGAACTTCTGCGACACGTGCAGAAATCATCAAAAAGCTGATTCGTATAGGCTACTTAAATCTGAATAAAAAAACACAGGTTTTGACACCGGAAAATCTTGGTGAAATGATTTTTGAGGTCGTAAATCTGACGGTTCCGGCACTCCTGAATCCCAAAATGTCCGCATCCTGGGAAAAAGGACTCGAAGGCATTACACAGGGAACGGTGGACTTTTGGGAATACCGAACAAAATTGGAGGATTATATCCGCAGGGAAACTTTGAAAATGATTGAACAGAATCTGCGTAATGAACTGGCAGACCGTATCAGTGTATTTGCAGGAAAGAATGCACGTGGTCTGGGGGCCCGCAGGAAAATCGGCGTGAAATGTCCGCTTTGCGATGGCGAACTGGTAACTACACCCTTTGGATTCGGCTGCACAAAATATAAAGCAGATAAAACCGGCTGCAATTTTAATATTGGTGAAATCTGCAATGTTACTCCAACAGAAGAGCAGGTAAAAATGCTTTTTACACAGGGGCATACCGAGACAATCCGCGGGTTTAAATCCAAAGCCGGCAAGAAGTTTGATGCTGCTTTGAAATTTGAAAAGACCGAAGATGGAAAAATAAATATTACGTTTGATTTTGCGGATGTAGAACCGGAAATTTTACCGGATGTTGTCTGTCCGGCATGCGGCGGTCAGATGGTAAAGAAATCCTTTGGCTATGGATGTGCCAACTATAAGGCGGAGGATGAGCAGAGCTGTCGCTTTGCGATCGGAACAATTGCCGGCAAAAACTTATCTGCAAGTAACGTAAAACAGCTTTTGACAGAAGGCAGAACAGACACCATTCGCGGTTTTAAATCCAAAGCCGGTAAAAAATTTGATGCCTGTCTGATATTGGAAAAAGATGAAACCGGAAAACCGGTCGTAAACTTTGATTTTGAGCATGTAGAGGTAAAGAAAATCAAAGATGTTGTTTGTCCGCTTTGTGGCGGCGATATTGTAGCTACGCCATTTGGATTTGGCTGTGCCAATTATGACAAAGAAAAAGAGGATAGCTGCCGGTTTTCCATTGGAAAAATGGCAGAAAAATCACTGACCGAAACACAGATAAAAGAACTTTTAACTCATGGCATCACAGGAACCATTCGTGGTTTTAAATCCAAAACCGGAAAGAAATTTGATGCAAGGGTTGCTTTGTCAAAAGATGAAACCGGAAAAGTCACTGGATTGAAATTTGATTTCAATGACCTTGAGCCGGTCAAAGTAAAAGATGTGTTATGTCCGCTTTGTAAGGGAGATATTGTGGTTACTCCATTTGGTTACGGCTGTTCAAATTATAAAAAAGAGAATCCGGAACAGAGCTGCCGTTTTATGATTGGTAAAATTGCGAGTGTGAAATTAAAAGAAGCTCATGTAAAACAGCTTTTAACCAAAGGTAGAACGGATATTATTGAAGGATTTGTTGCGCGAACCGGAATGAAATTCGATGCCCCTTTGAAGCTGACAGAGGATGGACAGATTACCTTTGACTTTCCAGAGAAACCAAAGCCGGTGGAATCCAATGTGGAATGTCCAAAATGCCAGAAGAAAATGTTAAAAGGACAGTGGCAGTATGAGTGTGCATGTGGTTTTAAACTTTGGCATACGGTTGCAAAAGTAGAATTGCCGGAAGAAATTGTCATTGAACTTCTGATAACAGGAAAAACAAAGAAAAAAATTACAGGTTTCACATCCAAAGCCGGCAATGTATTTGATGCTTGTTTAAAGTATGAAGAAGATACGATTAGATTTGACTTTGATAATCAGGGAGAAGAGGTGGAACAGAATCATCAGTTGGACTTTAATAATCCGGAATCAATGATGGTGGAGTTGCCGCCTGTTTTGGAAGAAAGCACCGATGAAGTGCCGGGGGATGTGATGGGAGAGCATGAGTAAAGCCTAAATTGTGTTTATTTGCATTAGGTACTCTTTCCACTCCAATCAGTAGTGTGACTTAGCATGGAGCCGAAAGGGATATGTATAGGTTACTGTTAACTCCGTGCTTCAGTAACGATTGGATTCTGCATGAAAATTCGCTTTGCGAAGCAGAATCCAACACCTGAATCATGTTCTTACGCATCAAAACAGCAAGTGTTTGGTGCTGAGTGAACAGTAATATGTATACGAAAAAATACGAAAAACGGTGAGAAAAAAAGTTGACGCAATGTAATCTTAGCTGTAAAATTTATGTGGAGTTTAAATCTAAGGAATGAAAGTAGCTGTTCAGCATAAGAAATGATTCAGAGGGTGAATCGTAACCTGTCAAGCATACCGAAAAGCTTCCGGTGATATACCCAAAGGATCTGCCGTGTGCAGGGTTTCGGTTCTGAAGGTGTTGAATAGTTACAGAACAAGAAAGGCAATAACGATGGAAAACGCAAAAATTTGTAACAATTATAATTTGGAAGAAACAATTGCAAAAGATTACTTGGCACAGTTTACCTATCCATGGGAAGCATTAAAGGGCATCAGTGATTATATCAAAGAACTTGGACCTACATTAGATAAAGAAATTTTCGAAGAGCGTGGGGAAAACATTTGGGTAGCAAAAACAGCAGATGTTGCGCCAACTGCATGTTTAAACGGTCCGCTTATCATTGATGAAGACGCAGAGATTCGCCATTGTGCATTTATTCGTGGCAGTGCTATCATCGGAAAACGTTCTGTTGTCGGAAACTCTACCGAAATTAAAAACGATATTATTTTTAACGATGTGCAGGTACCACACTATAACTATGTAGGGGATTCTGTTCTCGGACATAAATCTCACATGGGCGCTGGTTCTATCACATCCAACGTAAAATCGGATAAAACTTTAGTTGTAGTAAAAGACTGCTACGATACCAAGGAAGAAATCGAAACAGGCTTAAAGAAATTCGGTGCAATGCTTGGAGATTATGTAGAAGTAGGATGTAATTCTGTATTAAATCCAGGAACTGTAGTTGGCAAAAATAGTAGTATTTATCCAACCTCATGTGTACGCGGAGTAATCCCGGCAAACCATATTTTTAAAGATAAAGATCATGTAGTGGCAAAAAGTGTATAAATTTTAGAGAAAAGGAAAGGTTTTAAGATACCTTTCCTTTTTTCTTCTCAAGTTGTTTGTTATTTTGACGAAAATACACAAAAAAATTTTATCAAAATACGCAAGTTTAGACTAGACTTATAGTAGAAAATATGCGAAAATACCTCCAGGTATGTTAATTTACTAACAAAGTAAATATAAAATATACGAAAAGCGTTATGCGAAAGGAGTATTACAATGATTTACACAAAGGAAGTTGAAAACATGTGTCCAGTTGCTAAGGGCGCAAAACACGAACCAGCTCCTATTCCACAGGAAGGAAAATGGGTTCACTCTAAAAAAATCGAAGATATCTCTGGTTTCACACACGGTATTGGCTGGTGTGCTCCACAGCAGGGTGCTTGTAAGCTTACCCTCAACGTAAAAGAAGGTATCATTGAAGAAGCTTTAGTAGAAACAATCGGATGTTCTGGTATGACACATTCAGCAGCTATGGCAGCTGAAATCCTTCAGGGCAAAACAATTCTCGAAGCTTTAAATACAGACTTAGTTTGTGATGCTATCAACACAGCTATGAGAGAATTATTCTTACAGATCGTTTACG
>CAYVGA010000117.1:0-6158 GCA_964449855.1 uncultured Lachnobacterium sp. | reverse complement strand
AATAACAAATGAACAGTAGTTTTGTGCAATTTTTTATATTTACTCATTTATAGTTCTATTCATATTTCACATTTGTATAAGCAGGTCTTAACATTGCAAGCAAGTTTTCATTCTGCCTACATTTCTATTTTCCTCTGCTAATACGCAAAAAATCCGCTTATTTGGAATAAGCGGATTAACATCATCTTAAGATAAGTAAATCCTCTTATTGCTCAAGTTTAACTCGCTCAGGTGGGCACCTTCCAAAACTGGGGTTGCCGTGACTTCATTGATCCTATGTATCTCCATCACTCTGAATAAGAGAAAAAATTATAAATCACAATATTGAATTTTCAAATCTTATATAAAAACGATACGATATCTTTGCGTTTCTGTCAAGTCTATTTCACTACTTTTATTGTACAAAAACCAATACGCTGATGGGTTTGCCCACACCTATTCAAAATAAATATTCAATGTTCCGAAATTAGAATCTGCTTTTACAATCACACATGGAGCATCCATATCCCGGTTTGGTTCCCCAAAATCAATTTGAACAATTGCTTTTTTCCAAAAATCATATTTAATCCGATTCCGGTCATTGCTGCCGCAAGTAAGAGTGGAAATGGCAGCAAATATATAAAAAGAACCTCCTGATGTAAATAACTTTACACCAAGAGGTTAATTTTTAAAACTAAGTGGTTCGATTTTTGTTTACAAAATTAAATACGTTCTAAAATTTCTTTTGCAGCAGCCAATTCTTCATTGTCAACTCCATAGAATTCACCTTCATCTGCTGCTTCAGCATATGCCGGATTCAATGGAAGTTTACCCAGAAGATTTACACCTAACATATTAGAAACTTCTTCAATTTTGCTTTCACCAAAGATATTGATTTTTTTGCCACAGTCCGGACATTCTAAGTAGCTGAAGTTTTCTACTACACCGAGTACAGGGATACCCATCATGTTTGCCATATTATAAGCTTTCTTTACAATCATCTGCACCAATTCCTGAGGTGAAGTAACAATAACAATACCATTCACTGGAAGTGACTGGAATACAGTTAATGGAACATCACCTGTTCCTGGAGGCATGTCTACAAAAAGATAGTCAATATCCCCCCAGTATGTATCACTCCAAAACTGTTTTACCGCACCGGCAATTACCGGTCCTCTCCAAACAACAGGATCTTCTTCATTTGGCATCATTAAGTTGATGGAGATAATTTTGATTCCATCTTTACTTTCCATTGGGATGATACCTCTTTCATCTCCCACTATCTGTCCTTTTACTCCAAACATCTTTGGAATAGATGGTCCTGTGATATCCGCATCCAAAATACCTACTTTATATCCAGCTTTTGCCATCATGGATGCTAAAGAAGACGTTACAAAAGATTTTCCTACGCCGCCCTTTCCGCTGACAACACCAATCACATGTTTGATGTTGGAATACGCATTCATTTCCTCTAACATACTTGTTTTTTCTTTGCTTGGACATCCTTCACAGTTGCTTCTACCACAAGTAGATGCACTGCTGCAGCTTGCATTTTCTGGCATTTTTATTCCTCCTACCTATCATCTTTTATAACTATTCCATAATCATATTCTTACACCCATAACAACAGGTGGTTTTAAGCTGTACGAAATAATTACACTGTTTCATTACTTCCACGGTTTTTATCTGCCATAATTTCCGTGATATTGAAAACACCTGCCTCTTAGTTTACACCTTTACGGCAGGTTTATCAATCGTAATTACTGCAAAATAATTTTTACCAATTCTATCCCAGATATGTTCCTGAATCATCTTTCTTGTCTCTTCATCCGATAAATAAAATTCATATGGAACAACCACATCAAAAATCAGATTTGTATGGGTTTCCCCAAATACAACACGAAAATCATGCAGTGTCAGTTTATCCCCAATATTTTTTACAATATCTATACATTGCTCTTTCAATTCGGTTACACGCTCATCTGTCGTTACAACCGGATCCATATGTATCGTCGTAAGACATCCCAATTCCCTGCGGAATTTCATTTCCAGATTGTCAATCACGTCGTGCATCGCTAAAATATCGCCCTCTGCCGGTACTTCTGCATGCAGAGAAATGATTCTGCGTCCCGGGCCATAATCATGTACAATCAAATCATGAATCCCTACAATGTGTTCTGTATCATACGTTAATACCATTTGTTCAATCTGTTCTACAAATTCCGGATCTGCTGCTTCACCCAAAAGCGGACTTAGCGTTTCTCTCGCCGCATTGATTCCTGCCACAAAAATCAAAATCCCCACTGCAATTCCGCAAAATCCATCGATCTGTACATCCGTAAAATGCCCAATTATCGTTGCGAGTAACACAACTGTTGTAGAAACACAGTCACTTAAACTATCCGTCGCTGTCGCTTTCAGTGTCCCCGATTCAAATCGTTTTCCATAAGAAAAGTTATAATATGCCATATAACACTTTCCAATAATGGAGGCAGCCAAAATCACTAAAACCACAACCGAAAACTCCACTGGTGATGGATGCAGAATCTTATCAATCGAATCCTTTACCAGTTCAAATCCCATCATCAGAATAACTGCAGACACCACAAGACCGGATAAATATTCAATTCTGCCATGCCCGAAAGGATGGTCCGAATCCGGTTTCTGTTCTGCCAGTTTAAATCCAATCAATGTCACAAGGGAAGAACCTGCATCCGATAAATTATTAAATGCATCCGCTGTAATCGCAATCGAATTACTAATCAATCCCGCAAAAAACTTCCCTATAAATAAGAGGATGTTCAGAAAAATTCCCACTGCACCACAAAGTTTGCCATAAGCACTTCTCTTTTTGTCCGCAGCAAGATTCTCCACGCCCATCATCTTTGCCAATAACGCTACCATAACCAAACCTCTACTCTACAAATCCCCACCGGTCAAATGGAAAATATGTAAAAATCGCTTTTCCTATAATTTTTTCTTCTGAAACATATGGATTCTTCCAGAAACGTGCATCTGCCGAACCATTTCGATTATCTCCCAACACAAAATAACAGCCTTCCGGTACATAAAATTCATACGGTCCCGTGCCTGCAATCCACTCTTCTTTCAAATAGTCCTCTTCCAATGGAATCTCCGAATCATCAATATATATCTTTGCATCCTGAATCACAACTTTTTCCCCGGGAAGTCCTATAATACGCTTCACATATTTCTGCGTCTCATCATCCGGAAAATAAAAGAAAATGACATCCCCACGTTCCGGTTCTTCTAACAGATACGCCATACGGAATCCTAAAATATTATCACCCGGCAGAATCGTATTTTCCATGGAACCCGTCGGAACTGTCGCATTGATAATCACATAACTTTTCAGCAGAAATACAATCACAACAGTAACTACAATCGTGGAAAGTATACTTTTAAATTCCTGTACCCAATTGATTTCTTCGTCGTCTTCTTTATCATGCTTCTTTTTTCCTGTTCTATCTTCATATCCTGACCCATCTTCCAAACCTTCCTCTGTTTCCAACAGGTCATCATCTTCGTTCAAATCAATAATTTCTAAATCGTCAAATCTCATACTATTCCTTAGCCAACCGGCACTAAATTTTTTTGAATCGCTTCTAAAATACGCGACTTCACCAATTCTGCAATTTCATTTGTTTTTAAATGCTTATATTCTTCATAACAAATAGGTTTTAAATAATGCAGCTGTACCTTTAATGGGTCACATCCATCCTGATCCAGCACCTTAAAGCTGTCAATCAACGCAAATGGAACAATTGGTACTTTTGATTTTGTTACGCATTTGAATGTACCTGCGTGAAACTCTCCCATATTGTTACCATCTTTACTTCTGGTTCCTTCCGGAAAAATAACAATATTGCGACCGTCCTGTAATTCTTTCGATACATCTTGAATTACCTGCATTGACTGGCGTACATCTTCTCTGTCCATGCAGAAAGAATGTGTACACTCTATTACCTGTTTTAAAAAAGGAATTTCTCCCAATTCCTTTTTCAATACCCCTGCAACCGGCCTTTCAAAACTATCTACAATCGCCACAATATCAAAAATTCCCTGATGATTTCCACACATCAAAAAACCATCCTCTTGGGGAACATTTTCCAATCCGGTTACTTTCAAATCAATATTTCCTGATTTACAAACATGCCGGATAATATATCGGATATGTTTATATTTTTCTTCATAGCTATATTCATCGGTATGCTTTGCGTATTTGCAAAGTTTTATCCACGCCGCTGGAACAATTGCTATATTTTTTAATACTACCATTAATAATCGATTCATAATTTTCCCCTACGATTCATTCTTTTCATTTTATCTTATGAATTTTCAATTCTTAATTTCTGTAACATTTTATCGTTGCGGTCTGCAAGAAATACCTACCCCCAGTGCTCCTGCACCTGTATGACAGCAAATACCAAGTGACAAATTTCCTGCGAGCACATCCATCCCTGGAAATGCCATTTTTACTTCCTCAATCCAGGCATTTGTCATTTCTTGATCTGCACTGGTAGCCACCAAAAGATACGCTTCCCCTCGTTCATGATATTCCTTGAATCTTCCATCCAAATCATTTCGTATCGCATCCAGCATCTCACGTTTTGCCTTTTTCATACCACGGCTCTTTTTATATGTTTCCAGCAATCCTACGCCAAGTTTTAAAATAGGTTTGATATTCAACATCGTACCAAGTGCTGCTGTTGTTGCAGAGATACGACCGCCTTTCTGCAAAAACTCTAAGGTTTCTACCGCAATATAAATCGACATCTTATCCTTTTCCGCTTCCAATATATCCTTAATCTTTGCAGCATCCAATCCTTCTGCCACCATTTCCTGTGCATCCATAATTGCACGCACCAATGGCGTAGAAATACGTCCATTATCTACAACAAATACTTTTCCCTCAAATTCTTCATCCTGTGCCAGCATCATCGCTGTTCCACAGGAACCACTTAAACCACTGCTCATAGGAATATATACAAGTTCATCGTATTCTTTTAAACCTTCCCTCCAGAATTCCATTACCTCTTCCGGAGAAGGCTGTGAAGTCGACACTTTCTTCCCACTATTAAGCTGCTCCAAAAACTCTGCTCTCGTAATTGATACTTCCTCATAATAACACTCTTCTTCTATATAAAATGGCATTGGTAATACACGAATACCCATGTCATCCGCCATCGCTGGCGTAATCCCACTGTGACTATCTGTTGCAATTCCAATCTTACTCATTTTTTGCGCCTTTCTTATTTAAAAACAAATAAAGTATTATCTTATCTATTATAGTCTAAAACAAGTGTGTTTGTAAAATGTTAAAGAATAAAAATTATATAAAAAAGCATTCTTCCTTTTTTAATTCTATTTTAACGGTAAAACACCCCGCAGGCTTTTAAACCTTGCAGGGTGTTTCCTCTTATTGCACAGCACCATTATGTCCTATCGGTACATCTTTTTCCACTTCTACTCGTTCATCATGCAAAAACATAAAATATCCATAGTTCTCATTTGCAGAAAATGATATCAGTTCTTCATATGTTGCATGTAAAGTAAAATAGTAATGATATGATTCTCCATTAAAAAAAGTTTCATAGGCAACGATATATCCATTATCCGAAAGTCTTTCACACTCCTCTTTTATTTGGCTGCTTTCTGGAGATACTTGTTCTTTTTCATCAAATACATCAATGATTACACGATACCAAACACTGTCTCCATATTCATTCATAGCCTCTTGCAATGGTATGGAAAAAGAAAATTCGCCATTTTCCGGTGTTTCATATGAAGCAGAAATTGTTCCAGCTATATCAAATGAAGAAATCATGGTCTTTTCATTTCCGTTAGGACTATAATTATTCGGATAACTACCAACATCAACATTTGTGTTACTGTTCAACTCATCCGGCTCAATATAATCCTTTTCACCAATAATAACTGAGTCATCCATCGTAACCGGCGGTGTTTTTTCAAACATCCCATTCTGCCACACACCAAAACCCAATAGGGCAACAAGGCATACACAACACATAGAGGCTACTGTACGAATAATCACCTTTCTTTTTCTTTTTTGTTTGACAATATACTGTTCTCTGCGTTCCAACAGGCTATTTACCATTTCATCACAATTCTTCATAAACAAAGCCCTCCTTTTCAAG
>CAYVGA010000116.1:0-6175 GCA_964449855.1 uncultured Lachnobacterium sp. | reverse complement strand
ACAAAAAACGTCGCCTTGACATCATACTTATCCAGCACATCCAAAAGCTTCTTGGTATAAGCCGCAGGCCCATCATCAAAGGTCAGATAAATCACTTTCTGATGCTCCCCTACTTCCACATTCACATGACGCTCTGTCTGCGTCGTATTTCCGCTGGCATCCGTAACCATATAGGTCAGTACAAAATCCGCATATGGATTTGGCTCTCCTGTGACAACAACCTTTTGGGTAATCTCACCATCACAATCATCCATCGCCGAAAAACCCGGTTCTTCGTATTCTTCGCCAGCATACATCACATACTCGTCTCCACCGTCCAAAGTAATCGTCGGTTCTGTAACATCTTTTACCTTATATATAATGGTCCTGCTCTCTATTACATCATTATGTTCTGCACGATAAACAACCGGATATTCTCCTAACTTCATACTATCTACTTCACCAATGACCTCTACCGAAACCTTTTCTCCATCCGGATTTGCAATCTGTTCCCGGTATATTGCTGTTACATCCAGCAATTCTGCATCTCCATATCCCAGCTCTACAACTGTATCCTCTTTCAAAGTTTTTCCATCTTCGTCATAAAACACAATTGATTTTACATTTTTCTGATTATATATCCAAAACCCAATTATCATAAATGATACAATAAAGCATCCTTTTAACCAATGTTTCTTTATAATTCCCATTTCTCCTCCGTACCTTCAAAACAAAAACTCCAAAGGATTTCTCCCCTGGAGTTATTTTACTATATTATTTAGTTAAATCCAATGACTTTCTGAGCAATTCTGTATGCCGCAATCGAAATCTTACGTCCGCCTTTGCCTGGAAGATTCATGGTATTACCTAAGATACCATTACGAAGTCTGTGGAACAGACGAATATCTTTGTCTTTGATGTATCCCCAAAGCTCTCTCTTCTTCTGCAGATTTTCTTCTGTGCCGGAACGAAGACACATAATGGTAGAAACCATTGTAATGATTTCCAGATAATTAAACATATACTTACGACACTTCTTGTTTTCAATTTTCCAAAGGTCATACTGTTCAATCATAAGCTTGTTTACTTTTAACTGCTGGTCAATACGGCGGATCATAACTGTTTCGTTTACCGACTGATCATCACGTCCGATAAAATAACGATAAAAATCAACATTCATATAGTACATCGTCTTTACATGTGGAAGCGGATTGTATACATAGATATTATCTACATAGAATGTATGCTTTGGAAGTTCCAATCCACATTCACGAAGCAATTTTGTTCTGTAAATAACGGAATGCATCAATATGTAATGTCCCTTGAAAAAGTGAGGAATATCACTCCATGTAAATACCTTGTCCTGCGGAAATCCTTTCTGACGCATTACTTTTTTGTGTTTTGCACCTTCTTTTTCATATACATAGTTTGCAAGAAGCATATCGAGGTTGGTATCGCTGCCTGCAAATTCACGAAGCTTATCAAGAATCTTCTCATAAGCATCTGCATCCACCCAGTCATCACTGTCTACTACCTTAAAATAAAGACCTGTTGCATTACGGATACCTGCATTTACCGCTTCCCCATGTCCGCCGTTTTCCTGATGGATTGCACGGCAAATCGTAGGATATTTTGCAGCATAGTCATCTGCAATTTCTGCAGTACGGTCTTTGGAGCCATCGTTTACAATCAAAATTTCAACATCTTCGCCACCTGGTAAAAGTGATTCGATACATTTTTCCATGTAGGCCTGTGAGTTGTAACAAGGAATTGCAACACTTAATAATTTCATAATAATCCTCTCTTTATCAAAATCTATAACTAAGTTATCCCCTCATTTAGTATCACATCTATTATACACATTTTGGAAAAATAGTCGATTCCAAAATCTTTAATTTTTTATGAAGAAGCCCTTAAAGTTCATAATTTGTTCACAAATTTATCACAAAAGAAACATATGGATGTCACATTTCTTTTCTATACTACATACATAGCAATAAAACAACTAACGAGAATTTCCTTCTCATAATAAATCTTTTTCATATAAAACCGGTGCACGCCACATGCACCGGTTTCCTCTTTCCCATCATATGAAAACTCCCTTTTCTGAATTGTGTGTTTGATATATAAATTTTTTTGAGAAATTAGGGTTTACAAGTACGGTTTTCGCTATATAAAGAAACACTTACTCTGAGACCTAAACCAAATTTCCTTTTAGGTCTATAGCCAATTTTATATGCCATGAGGGAAAAATTATACCACGTTTCATGCAGGATTAGGTCTATACAAATAAATGCTCACATTCAGGGAAATTTTTCTTCTAACTTTTAGGTCTCATTTCAAATCAACTTTCGTATAGACCTAATTTGCTTATAACCACTTCAATTTTTTTCCCTACAGCATAACCATCTTTCATATAGACCTAACCGAAGCCAAAAATTCAAATATTATTTCTACTCTTGAATAGCCCCTTACCGATAGTCAAATTCAAATATTCCGTATACTTCACAAATGCACTCGGTATCGCATAGCGTTCTTTCGTATCTATCGGTTCCACAAAAATCCAATCTTCCTTCTTCTGCTGGTACTTCTCATTTTTCTTTGCCATAGTTTCTTCCTGCATACCTTTCACATCATGCTCTGCCGCAGCATTATCCTGTGCACACTCTGCATATTCACTCGCCTGCAAAAATACCACATATCCTTTCATATGCCATTCCACATGCGAAAAAATATGCTTCGCATCACAAACCTGCTGCACACGCATCGGCACATAGCCCTGTGCTTTAATATAGGAAAGAACCTCGTCTTCCGACAAATGCCCCTCTACATTCGGCAGCTCATACATCCCCGCCAGCAGACCTTTCTTTGGTCTCTTGTGAAGTGCAAGCTGTGTGCCATCCTTTAAAATCAGAACTGTTTTTTCCTCAATACGACGAGCCTTTGCTTTTTTCTTTACCGGAAGTTCCATGATTTTATCCTGTTTTTTTGCCTCACAGATACCTTGCCAAGGACAAGCTTCACAATGCGGTGCACCATTCGGTACGCAGACCGTCGCCCCTAATTCCATTAGTGCCTGATTAAAAACTGATGGTATCAGCTCCACTTCTGGAATTTTATTTTCGGATAAACGACTCGTATCTGCACTTTCCATATGCATCTTCTGCCCAATGTCTGCAGCCTCTTTTCCTCCGACACTCCCTGACATCAGCTCTAACAGCCTGTTCTCCATATGTATTCGCACACTCTGCTTCATAATATCACTGTCATCCGCTGTTACGCGCGAAATCACACGCAGCACATTCCCATCCACTGCCGGCACCGCTTTCCCATAAGCAATCGATGCAACTGCCCCTGCCGTATAATGCCCAATTCCTTTTAACTTCAACAGCTCCTCATATTCCGAAGGTATCACACCACCATATGTTTCCAAAATCTGGTTCGCCGCCACTTTCAAATTCCGCACACGGTTATAATATCCCAGACCCTCCCACAGTTTCAGTAGTTTATCCTCCGGACACTCTGCCAGAGACTTTACATCCGGAAGTTCCAGAATAAAACGGTCAAAATATGGCTTTACTGCCTCCACTCTGGTCTGCTGCAGCATAATCTCGGAAATCCAAACATAATAGGCTTGCGGATTTTCTCTCCACGGAAGTACTCTGGCATTCCCTCGGAACCAGTTCTGCAATGGTTCTACTAATTGTTTTAAATCAAAATTGTCTATCATCATGGTTGTATTATACTTCAATCTCTAATATTTTTCATTAGGAAATAATTCTCAAAACCTATTTACTTCTTTATACACCTCAATTCCCAACAAATCGATAGAATAGTCAAACATTTTCTCTAAAGGTGTATCTGCCTTACTCATCTTTAAAAAGATCATCTAACACAATAACACTAGAAAATGCTCCACTGTGTTCATTTAGCGTTAAACCAAAAGTCGTTATAAGCGTACTATGGATAGCAACTTTTGGAGATACATTTTCAGCTAATATTGTCTGCCTTTTTAATAATTTTAAATAATACTCTTTATTCACTTTAAACTCATCACTATAATACTTTATTTCACACATATTAATCACATTATCATTTCGTGAAATTAATAAATCAATTTGCGTACCATCCGTATCATCTTCTTTTTTAGACCATGCACTAGTTTCTGTTATTACCCCAGATATTCCAAGTGCTCTTTTTATCTGCTCTATATGATTAAAACAAACATTTTCAAATGCAAATCCTCTCCATATAGAAACCGCAGCAGATGAAACATTTTGTTGCCAGAATTTTTCACTTATCTTCTTCTGATTCAAAATAAAATGCAAATAAAATATACAAAATGGATCAATAAGCTTATAATGTTCTTTTCTTTTACTGCATCCAAACGGAACATATTTTATAATAAAATCACTTGAAATCAAGGCATTCAAATTACTGGATAATCTACCTCCATCTGTTATCCCAAGTTTTTCTACAATTTCCCTTCTCGTAAATCCTGCATTTCTCGTATACAATAACTGAACAATATTTTTCACAGCTTCCGGATTCACAAATACAGATGCGAACAATCTGTTATATTCATCTCTCAATACGGCATTTTTTTTAAAAAACAGTTGATCTACATTCTGTGCTAAACTCTTTGTCGGATTAATATATCCCATGTAATATGGAATTCCTCCAAATATCATATAACTCTGAGCTATATCGTATCTTGAAAATTTTACATTATTACTTTTGTAAAAATCTTCGCATTCTTTTAAATTAAATGGAGACAGTTTTATCTCATAAGTAACTCGATTATACAATCCCCCATGATTATTTAGTAACTTGTCTTGTACCCATGAATTTGCACTTCCGCACACAATAACCATTAAATTTTTTCGATGACATCCCCATGTATTCCAAAAAGCTTCAAAGGCACGTATGAATCCAGACTTAGGCGTATCTAACCATGGTAATTCATCAAGAAATACCACTTGTCTACTCCCATCATCTTTACTTTGCAAAAACTTTTCTAATAATAAAAAGGCATCAAGCCAATTAGACGGTTTGTCACATTTTTCCATACCTTGAAGCTCTAATGAATTATAAAAATGATTTAACTGAAGCTTTAATAATCCCTTTGAATCTTCATCTGCTGGTGAGAGTCCAGCGTGTCTAAAAGTAATTCTATCTGCAAATGTTTCATCTACAAGATAAGTTTTTCCAACACGTCTTCTACCATAAATAGCCACCAGCTCAGCTTTATTTCGAGCATATAACCTATTCAATTCTTTTATTTCTTGTACACGTCCAATCATACTTTCCCCTTTCCAAAACGGCGGTCAATCATATTTTTAGTCCATTTACCGCCACTTTGTGCTTACAATATATCAAAGAACAAAGCGGCGGTCAAATATAATTTTATCCATTTCACCGCCGCTTTATCATACTTCATATCAAAATATTGATTTCCTATAAATGTAAGATGCTTTTGTGGATAACTATTTTTACTTAATCGTATCATCACAGCTTTTAATGAATTTTCAAACGAAGGAACATACTCTTCCAAAGAATTAGGAGCACCATTCACTTCAGGAGGATTTGTAAGTGGTAATATGCGAACATTCTCTATCTCTTTTCAACCATCTCTCATAAGTTTTTTTATTCTCCTCAAATCGCTCTAATAGCTCTGTGCCGCCATTTACCTCAATCCATACAAGAGCCTTTTCTTTTACAGCTAAAGATAATCGACCATTCTTCCACTCTGTATGAGCAAGTGCAAACCAAAATAATGCTTCCTCGTCTGTTTCCATGAGCTCTTCATATTCTTCATAAGTTTTACGCTCAGCATCTTCATCACTATACTGTTTTTTTAATAACTCAATGTAAGTATCTCTTACATCACAATAAGTGACTCTGCCATATCACATACCACATCCAACCCCAACAATTCAAGTGCATATCCATAACAATCTTCTAATGGCTCTAAACTATATGCAATCATTTCACAAGGAATATTATATGAAACAAGTTTTCGATAAAACTCAATCAGCCTGTATAAAACCCTCTCGTCCAAAAGCAGCTGCGAATCTTCAATATAAGATTCTAGTGTTCTGGCTATTCCCCTATATCCTTTTTTTAACGCCACAATATCACATTTCACGAATGTTCTCCTTCTATCCAAAAAGTTTTTAAGATATTCCCATGTTTT
>CAYVGA010000115.1:0-6423 GCA_964449855.1 uncultured Lachnobacterium sp. | reverse complement strand
TGGATGATATGTATTGATGTATAGTAAGAGAAAGAATAGTGTGCCAATGCCTATACATTGACAACCGAATCATTGCCAGATATTGAATTTTCAAGATGCATAACTAAAATTTATGTGCGAAGTTTGAGTTAAAAAGTTGTAAACTGGTGTTATTGTATTTATTATAGGGGCTGTTAACATGATGGAAAGCCAGTCTCAGTATTGGAAAGAAGTGCAGTTGTATGATTCGAAAAAAGGATATTTTTCTATTGCAAAATTCTTTCGAGAATGCATAATAATGATTCGATTTTGTTCAATTTATACGTATTTGAAAGATTGGATAGGAGAAAACAACTGGGAATGCAGGAGACAGGTTGTGGAATTTGTCACATTGGCAAAGATGTTCTTACCGGTATTTGCCTTGATTTTGCTTAGAGCTTGTATGAAACCAAAATGGTTATGTATAGTAATGACAATTATTATTGGATATGGTTTGGTGGACACCATTACTTATCTGATGGAATTAATTGTGCTCGCGGATATACAAAGTCCGTCTGCAAATATTATTCGCTCCATTATAATGTTGTTTTTAAATTATTTTGAGGCAGTATTTGATATTGCTGTAATTGGATATGCATGAAATCGTATATTATCCTTAATCCCCCTAGAATGGGAAAACGAATAGGATAATATACGATTTTTATGTTTAAATATGAAAATCTTTCCGTGGATGTTTCGTTGTAAGAATATCCCTCTGTTTCGCCATGGCAACATGCGTATAAATTTCAGTAATATTTATCGAACTATGCCCTAGCATTTCCTGAATGTAACGAATATCAACATCCGCTTCCAAAAGGCTTGTCGCAAATGTGTGCCGGAACATATGGGGTGTGATATGCAGTTCAATAGCTGCAAGTGAAGCATATTTGTGAATCATTCTTCGAACTGCCTGATCAGACAGAGGTCTGCCGGACTGGTTCACAAAGAAGTAATTACAAGCCTGCATTTCATCTGTGAAGTTTTCTTTATATTCCTGTAAAATTCCAAGAACTGCATCATTTCCAATTTGAATTTTTCGTTCTTTCGCTCCCTTTCCATAGATTAAGATTGTTTTTTCATACAAATTGACATCAAGTGTTTTTAGAGAACATAATTCCGAGATACGAATTCCGGTGGCAAACAGGAGCTCAATTACAGCGGCATCTCGCAAAGCGTTTCGTTTTTGATATGTAGTAGGTGCATTGTTTCGCTGGTTGTAAATGGTTACTAAAAAGGTTTCGACGATTGGTAAGGGAATAGTTTTTGGTAAAATAACAGGTTCGCGAAACTTTACCTGGATTTTGTGAAAGGGATTTCGGTTAATTATTTCTTTGTATTCGAGATAGCGAAAGAAAGCTTTGATAGAAGCTATTTTTCTTTTTACCGTCTTGGGTTTGTAGGTTTGGTGGAGGGTTGCGATATAATTTTCTAATAGTTCGGGTGAGATTTGGTTTGGCTCTGTGGATGAAATACCTGATTGGAATTGTTTCAAGTCGATTCGGTAGGCTTTTAGGGTTTTGGAATCGAGTCGTCGTTGGTTTTGACAGTAGGTAAGGTAATGATTGATTTGAGTTGATAAATTGCTCATGATGAGTTCTCCTTTTATGGTTAAATTATCTTAAATAGTACCATATATGGTAAGCATATGAATTTTAATAATGCTATAATATATTTGTAAGTAAGAAGAGTTAACAAGAGAGGTGCAGATGTATGCTTACAAAAGGCTGGGATACTATTAGTATTGTAAAGATAGATGCAATCAATGAGGATATGAAAAGCGTTTGGAAAGAGGACAAAGCACACTTTTCTATAGATTTTCCAGGCGAAACAGGGCATATGGAGGGGAGTTTTTCGTGTTTCCGTATCATCTCCGGTGGTGGAGGAAAAATTCTGCGAATGGAACTTCCAATTCAGAAAGGAACGCTTGCATTGGGACAGGAGAAGTTGTGTTTGGATGGGATGTCTGCGGTCATAGAGGTTACGTTATCATTGATTCCTACAAATGAAAGTATTTTACAGTTAAAGACAGAGTATAATGCTATGGCAGGTTCGAGGGAGGAGATGACGGATGACAAATCTGGCTGGATATTGCCGATTACGTTTATAGACCCAGGTGGAATGGCAGGGATATTGGGACAGGCAATTTTGGATGCAATATGTCATTTCCTTATTGAGAATCCGTCACAAGTGGAGCAGGTTTTTGCAGAAATTAATTTTGCAAAGGGGACTGGTCCCGAATGGGCAAGACCACAGAAGTGTAAATATTCCTATTTGGATACAGGGTATTTGGCAGTGTTGGGCGTATGCGATGATAGGGAAATTTCGACATTACCTTTAGATATAGATGTCACGGGAATTTCATTGGGAGTCAATTCGTTTTATGTGATGTCCGGCAAATTGGTTCTTAAGAATCTCATTTTACCAAGTTTATTAGAAATTTATGAAAGTGCAGAAGCTGAATGTTTTCTTTGTTCGGATAATGAAATCCATAATATATGGAAACTTTATATGCATCGAATTAAGTCTGGAGCCATTTATTATAAACCGGAGATCCGGGAAGGCGGGAATACAGCCAGAGTGGAAAGCGATTCAATCAGTATTTGTTTTTATGGAGATTGTGATATGTATGTTGGAATCAATATGTCATGGTATAGCAAGCTGGTTCTAAAGGCGCAGTTGAAAGGAGGGTATGTGGATTTTGCCAAAATAGATCATGATTTTACGCATGATGAAGATGTTCCCTGGTATCTGGCATGGATTATTCCAATAGTGGGGCAGATTATTCAGCTTGTGGTTGCCATTATTGCGGATGATTTGAGTGATTCTATAGAGCAGCGAAGCTGTTGTATAGAAGCTGAGGGGGTAGATGCAGTACGTTGGTGTAACCGGCAGGAGGCGGTACAGGCGGCATATTTGAGTGAATCTTTAATTATTGAATATCAATAGGAGATATATTTATGTCAAAAGAAGAAAAAGTTGTTATTTCAAATTTGAATCAGCCTTTAAAGGCGAGTTTTCCAAATATTGATGCGGCAGTGACAGAAACGCTAAAGAATTCAGCGTTATATAAAAATGCGGCAAAAATACATACAAAAGATGAGTTGGAAAATAAACTGATGATAACAGAGTCTGTTACCACTAACGGTTGGGATACAGTGTCTATTTGTCGTATATCCGCACTGAATAAACGTATTAAAGAAAAGAAGACATATCCTTCCGATATCCGTGTTTCAGAGTCACAAACGATAGGACAACTGCAGATAGATGTGGAGCTTGACGGAACATTTGGGGCATGGCAGATTGTGCCTGGCGGAGATGGAAAAAATATCAGGCTAAGATTACCTTTAGAAAATGGAGATTATAAAGGTCTTGGTGCATCTTTTCAGTTAAAAGACATTGCAGTGGAGATTTACGTGACATTGAATTATCTGCCTCAACCTGATGCGGAACGTATCAAAGATGGAAACTATGAACTTTATGTAAATACCAATCCGCTAGCGAGTACGACACCAATTGCAGCAGTGACAAATCTGGATGATCCATCAGGTATTCTGGATGATTTTAATAAGAGCATTTTAAAGGACTTGTTTTCAAAATGGTTAAATAAAGCGGAAAATTTAAAGAGCTTTAATACGCTTTTCTCTACGGTGATTATTAATAACATGGGAGAGAAGTCGGAGGAATTTCAGTGGCTTCGGGCTACATCCATAGGCTATGCTTACACAGATGGACCGACGGAGGATAGCAGTATCTTTGGGGTTTTGTGTATGACGAAAGAACGTTCTTCCGTGGGACTTCCAAACCAGCTTCCGGCAGTGCGATTGGAAAATGAGAATAATGCAGTGTTTTTGATAAACAGAGTGATTTTTGTGAAGTATCAGTTATTGCCTGCACTTCCGATGGTCTTTGAGGAATCAGAGGAAGCGACCTTTGAGGCAGATGAAGCGGGAACAAAGATTACGGCAAAAAATGTAAAAATAGAAAAGGTAAAGGTGGGAGCAATTAACTATCAGCCGATTGCAGAGGAGTTTACCATAACTTTTAATGAAACCGATGTACATACCAGAGTTAAGACCCATACCGAGATATCACCGGGCATTGATGCTTACACGATTATAGAAACCGATCAGACCTTTAAACTGGATTACAACAAGGACAAAGAACCGATTATGGTATATGAAATGATAGGTGGGCCGTCGACGAATAGCTATACAGAAACGGCAGTTGGAATTATAATTACTGAGGTGATTTTAGGGGTGATAGCAGCAGTTGCAACCGGTATTGCAGGTTATCTTGGTAATAAACTGTTAGCATTAATTGTAGGAATAATTACAGCACTTGTTGTAGCTACTGTAAGTATTGCTATTCACGTTATTATGGAAAAAGTAATTGCCGAAGGCATTTATGAAAAAATGCCTTCGGTGGATCCAATGGTGAAAGTGCTTTCGCAGCAAGTGAAATGGCCGTTCTGTGAGGAAGATGCGTTTGTGTTGGATGATATAGATTATCTTGGTGCACTTATTTTCCGTGGTAATTTAGCTGTGGCATAGTAGTTTTATTGAAAAAATTAAAAAATCCGTTTTGGACATAGCATTAGAATATGGCTACACATCACCGGATTCTTTCACAAGAGCTTTCCGACAGATGCATGGCATTACGCCGTCAGCGGTAAAAGAAGATGCAAAAGAAGATTACGGCATTAAGTAATAATGATGGTGTGATTGGATTGTGTGCAGATATGTATGATGGTGGATTTGATTACTGGATTGGCTGTATGTCGGATCAGGAATGTCCAAAAGATTTGGAAGAAATGATTATTCCGGCTTCATCATGGGCAGTCTTTGAAATTGTAGGGCCAATGCGTCCATTGCCAAATGCGATGCAGGATATTTGGAAACGGATTTATTCGGAATGGTTGCCAAATTCCGGTTATGCACATGCTATGCTGCCGGAAATCGAATACTATTCGGTTGGGGATATGATGGCGGCGGATTATAAGTCTGAGATTTGGATTCCGGTGAAAAAATAAATAACAACAAATTCTATCCTGATTATTTCGAGGATGAGGGCAAGTTTTGTAAGGCACTTTTCATCAAGAAGTATCCTAGTAGCTTGTCTGATAGATTCTTAAATGAGATTACTTCGCTTCCGGTTCATTCCATTGTGAGTATTGATGTTGTACCAGTTCCAAAGGATTTGACAACCAGAACCTTACAGAAGAAATATCTCGGTATTGAATCGGATATTATCAAGCAGCAGAGAGTTCGTAATAAGAATAACGATTTTTCTTCGGAAATCTCATATGCCAAGAGAACAGAAAAGCGTGAGATTGAAGCCATTATGGATGACGTCAGAGAAAATGACCAGTGTCTTTTCCATGTGGCTGTAACCATTATTCTCATGGCAGATACAAAAAAGGAATTAGATAGTATTTCGGAGACGGTGGAGACTATTGGAAAGCGTAATAGCTGTACCATTGATACACATTATCTGAAGCAGAGAGAGGCATTAAATACTGCATTACCGATTGGGGTAAGACAGGTGGAGACAATGAGAACCATGCTCACACAGTCGCTTGCAGTGTTGATGCCTTTTAATGTGCAGGAACTTAATGATATTGGCGGTAATTACTATGGTATCAATCAGGTAAGCAAGAATATCAATATCGGCAATAGAAAAAGACTTATCAATGGTAATGGTTTTGTATTTGGCGTTCCGGGTTCTGGTAAGTCCTTCTTCTGTAAGATGGAAATGGGAAATGTATTTCTTTCCGGCGATGATGAAATTATTGTCATTGAGCCGATGAATGAGTATTTTGATGTGGCATATACCTATGGGGGAACAGTAGTAAATATGTCCACTTACACGGATAACTATGTTAATCCGCTTGCAATGGATGTATGGAACTTAGACCAGAACTACACAGCAACGACAATGCTTGCAAACTCTGAGTTCGTAGCACTCTTGAAGCAGGCTAATACAGATAGTGCAAAGATGGCAGAGGTAATTGGTGTATCAGAAGCACAGCTTCGATTTGTAACAAATTCCTCATCCGGTATGGGACTTATCAAGTGTGGTCCTGCGGTTATTCCATTTGATAATCAAATTAGCAAGGATACAGACCTCTATAAGCTCTACAATACGAATATTCACGAAATGATTGCAGCGAAGAAAACACAGGGAGAAACTGATGGATTTATTGGAATTTCTGGAGTATAATTGGGTTAGATGTGTCTAGTTCAATTATATTTGAAGGTTATATTTTTTGTTTTTTAAAATTTCTGTATTATTTCTGTATCATTTTGGGTAAAATTGTTGTAAAATATAAATGGAAGTAGTATAATATCAAGACTACTACAAATTTTTAAGGAGGGACGAATATGGAAAAGACTATGTGTGTAGCAA
>CAYVGA010000114.1:2052-6478 GCA_964449855.1 uncultured Lachnobacterium sp. | reverse complement strand
GTTACGAAAATAATAAGGCATGTCAGAATTGGCATGCCTACATTTGTATTATTTGTGACAAAAACAAAGGAGATCCGGCCATGAAAGATTTTATTTACTGTCAGCGTGACATTCCCAAGGAGCAATGGCGTTATGGGTTCCGTTCCAGTGCTGCAACAGGTTGTGGCTGGATAGCGACTTATAATGCATTGCTTATATTAGGAAAAGAAGTCGCACCGGAGCATTTAATACGATTTTTTGAACGTCAATTTCCATTAATAAATGGAAATACCGGAACATTTCTTTTTTCGCCACTTATTTTCTTTAAAAGACATGGATTTCATGTACACTGCACGGCAATACCGTCCCATTTTGACCAAATGGTGGAAGATTCAGACGTATGCATTCTGTATTATTGGTGGCACAGAAAGTGGAAGTTTGGAGCACATTTTGTGGCTTTGCATAAAAAAGAAAATCGTGTGGTTGGGTATAATACCTATCGTACATCCAAAGGACCGGATACTTATGGAGCAAGTCTTGAGAAATTTTTAAAAGAGAGAAAGTATTTTGGAAGTGTATTAATAGGAATAAAAAAGACGAGTTATTAAAATGGAAAGGCTGTCACGCTAAGTGAATTTCATACAAGATATAGAAAAAGTGTTGCATGATGAATCTATATTTTGTTGACGTTTCACTTAGCGCGACAGCCTTTGTTTTTGTTATCATGCGGTCAGAAAAAATCTGACAAACTTTCTGCATTAGCGATAAAAATCTGTCATATATTCCACACGACTTGCCATATTTTCCAGCATAGCATCCAAAATGGTAATCGCAGCCATAGCTTCAACGACAACGACAGCTCTAGGCACGATAATTGGGTCATGTCTTCCGTGGATTTCAATATCGATTTCTTCACCGGATTTGTTTACGGTTCTCTGCGTAGAGGCGATGGAAGGAGTTGGTTTAATGGCAACACGCATAGTCAGTGGAGCACTATCCGTCATACCGCCGAGTGTACCGCCGGAATGATTGCTTGCTTTTGTAATCTTGTTGGGACTATCCAACAGAAATGCGTCATTGTTACTTAAACCGGTAGCAGTTGCCACGCCAAATCCATCTCCGATTTCAAATCCTTTGACTGAGCCGATGGAGAACATGGCTTTTGCCAGATTTGCATCAATTTTATCAAAAACCGGTTCGCCTAAACCAACAGGGAGTCCGTTTATTTCACAATAAATGACACCTCCGGAAGAGTTTTGTTCTTCCAATAGTTTTTCTAAATAAGCAGAAGCTTCTTCGGCGGCTATTGCGTCCGGCATATATAATTTATTGTTCGAAATTTCGTGGATATTGAATCTGGAAACATCCACGCGAACCGGTCCGATAGACTCGGAATATGTTAAAAATGAAATTCCCATCTGTTGTAGTATTTTGATTGCGATTGCACCGGCTGCTACACGGCCAATGGTTTCACGGCCGGAGGAACGTCCGCCGCCACGATAGTCACGGAATCCGTATTTTTCATCAAAACAATAATCTGCATGTCCGGGGCGATAGTAGGACGCAATTTCACTATAGTCTCTTGATTTTTGATTTTCGTTCCAAACAATCATAGAGATCGGAGTGCCAGTAGTTTTTCCTTCGAACACACCGGAAAGAATTTCTACGGTATCGCTTTCTTTTCTAGGGGTCGTAAATTTAGATTGTCCGGGTTTTCTGCGGTTTAGAAAGACTTGAATATCCTCTTCGCAGAGTGGAAGTCCTGCCGGACAGCCATCTACCACCACACCAATGCCTTTTCCGTGGGATTCGCCCCAGGTTGTTACTCGAAATAATTTTCCAAATGTTGATCCTGCCATAATAATTTCCTTTTACTTTTCTGATATTCATATAATAAAGTGTTTTGTTTTAACTATTCATACAGCTCAAAACACTTGCTGTTTTGAGCGTAAGAACAGATTTCTGTGTGAGCTATTATACTATCTTTTGTTCAAATAGAAAAGTCATTACTAAAATTTTTGTGGCTGGTATTATTGTGGATATTGGTATTTCTAATGATTCGAGAATTTTATAAGATTCGTAAGTTGGCAGCATATATCAATATCCCATATCTTTTATGGCTGACCTTTACAGGATATCTAAACCTTGGTATCTGGTGGTTGAATAGATAATCTGGATAAGGTATAATAAAATTCATATAATTATTCAGGTGCTGAATAGTTACAAATTTATATACGGATTAGGGGGAGAATATGTGACAAAAGAGAATTGTTTAATTGCATTTTTCTCACGTGCAGGAGAGAATTTTTTCCCAGGGGGAACTCGTTTTATTGAAATACAAACATTGCAGCGGAACTGTTGAAAGAAATTACAGGAAAAGTCATTTGTCCATTTTGTACAAATGAAGGCAGCGGGTTGGCACATTCCATTGGAGATATTCAGAAACTGGCACCTTCTGCAGAAATAAAGCCTGGTTTATCCATAAAAGGTTCCGAGGTGCAGAATGTAGCAGAAGCTATGCAGAATTGGATAAATGAAATACAATAACAATGAATAGGAGAACGTAAAATGATTATTGATACACATGTACATACAGGTATTTTTGAAGATATTGACCGAATTGTAAATATGAGTGAAGAAATTGTATTGGAAGCGATGGAACTTTATAATATTGATATGGCAGTAGTTTCCAATGCAGCCGTAGAATTTGACTGTGAATGGAATCCCGTTCCTGTGGAAAAACAGATTACGCAGGAAGGTTCTTTTCTTTCGGCAATTACGTTTGCCAGAAAGCATATGGACAAGCTTCGCATTATGCCATGGGTAAAACCGGTAAATGAGACACCGGATGAACGTTTTGAGGAATTACTAAAAGAGAATTTGGATATTGTTTGTGGAATCAAGGTGCATCCATTCCATTCTAAAATTGCGTTTGATGATGAAAGAGTACAGGCATTTATTAAACTTGCACAGAAATATCATCTGCCGGTTTGTACGCATACGGCGGACTGTGAAGAAGCAAGTGTACGTAAAGTATATGAAATGGCGCAGAAATATCCGGATGTGGATTTCGTTATGGTGCATATGGGACTTGGTACTGACAATAAAGAAGCAGTTGAATTAATTGGAAAATTGCCAAATCTTTATGGTGATACGACATGGGTGCCGGTAGAAACGACAATGGAAGTGCTCGAAAAATATGGCAGCAAAAAGCTGATGTTTGGCAGTGATATGCCGATTGACGGCTTGCATACCTATGGTAAAAATCCAAAGGGTGAGCCATCTCTTTATCAGCAGTATTTACACGGTTTGGAGGAAAAAATCGGCAAAGAAGCATATGAAGATCTTATGTATAAAAATGCGATGAGAATATTTAAGATAAATCTTGAATAAAGTGAACGGATAAAGACATGGAATTAGTAGTAAATTTTAAGAAAAAATTTATAGGAGATAGGGATTTTTATAGAAGAGTGCTTTTAATAGCACTTCCGATGATTGGACAGAATGCGATTACCGGTTTTGTCAGTTTCTTGGACAATATCAATCGCAACGGTGTTTGCACGTTTTTTGGAATGTTTGACTGTTGTGATTTGGACACATGCTCATAAAACACAAAATCCATATATTGCTGGCACATATAAGAGTGTATATATACCAAAGCATGTGTTGAAAGATATTTTAGTCAAGGAAACCCCTCTTATGTTAAATGAGATGTTTTTTGGGGGCGGAATGACGACAATTGTGCAGTGCTATGCAGTAAGAGGCTTAGAGGTTGTAGCTGCGCAGAATATTTCTTCCACGATTACGAATCTGTTCAATATTACGATTCAGAAATAAAAGAGGATGCTGCAAATAGAAGAGTTCTACTTGTAACATCCTTTTATTTTTGTAGGTTAAACATTCATGTTCAACAGTTTTCGAACAACAGCCTGCATCTCAGGATATTCCCGATAATGTTCAATGAGCTGGCGTTCCTCTAAAGTAATATGAAAACCTTTGGGTTCGTCAGAATTGAACACATCGGTGATATTGTTGATTCGATAAATATCACATAAAGCCACAAAGACATCGGAAGTTGGGTGTGCCTGATTGGATTCCCACCCATAGACCGTTTTTTCTGCTACACTTACACCATACCTATCCTTAAGTTCAAAAACGACATCACCGATGCTGAGAGCATTCATTTTTCTGTACTTTTTAAGCATTTCACCAATTTTATTATTCTTCATAACAATCATCTCCACTCGTTCTATAATATAATCTTAGTAATAGAGAAAAGTATCTGCAAATCTTTCTGCAAATATGAGAAAAACTGTATTTTCAGCAGAATATATTCTCGGAAAACGAGAAAATAATTAGGGAATATTAAATTGTGAGCAAGAATTTGTATGTAATTTTAAGTTAAGCATGTTAAATAATCAAAATATAAATTTAACATGCTCAAATT
>CAYVGA010000114.1:0-1952 GCA_964449855.1 uncultured Lachnobacterium sp. | reverse complement strand
ACCGGAATGCAAATTTAACATGCTCAAATTCCCCGCAATTGAAAAATAAAGCATGCTAAAACACCGGAATGCAAATTTAACATGCTCAAATTCCCCGCAATTGAAAAATAAAGCATGCTAAAATTCCAAAATACAAATTCAATATGCTTTCTTAGTTCAAAAAATGAAAGTGGAAACATGTGCATGGATTTGAAAAGGGAGGAACTGTTCACTTAAATTAAATATAAAATATCAGGGATCTATGGTGTTTTCCTATGAAAATGTGGTATGATAAATATGATTGATTAAGAAATGTGGTAATTATCAGAGGATTGAATAATTACGGAAAGAGGATAGAATATGGGAATCGTTGTAATTGGAACGGTATTTGTAGATGTTAAAGGTTTTCCATCAGGAACATACGTACCAAATGGAAGAAATGCCGGACATGTGGAATATGTACATGGGGGCGTAGCAAGAAATGTAGTAGAAGATATTGCAAACTTAGAGCTTCGTCCGACATTTATTGGTACAGTAGATGAGACCTCAATGGGGAGAGATGTTGTTGAAAAACTTGCACGTCATAAAGTCAATGTGGATTATGTCAAAACAGTGCCGGATGGAATGGGAACATGGCTGGCATTGTTTGACAACAATGGTGATGTGGCAGGTTCTATTTCACACAGACCGGACACTTATTTAAGCTATCCTGTTTTGGAAGCACATGGAGATGAGATTTTTAAGGATTGTGATTCGGTTATTTTAGAATTGGATTTGCATAAGGATGTTGTCAAAAAGACATTTGAATTAGCAGAAAAGTATAACAAAAAAGTATATGCACTGGTTTCAAATATGTCGATTGCTGTAGAAAGACGTGATTTCTTACAGAAACTGGATTGTTTTATCTGTAATGAAATAGAGGCAGGTATCCTGTTTTTGGATGATTATGAAAATACATCTCCGGAAGAAATGCGTGATATTCTGGCAGAAAAAATCAAAGCGGCCAATATTACATCCATGATTGTTACAATGGGGGCAAAGGGAGCTGTTTATGCCGACGTTTATGGCAATAAAGGACTGGTACCGGCAAAGAAAGTCGTTGTAAAAGACACCACGGGTGCAGGAGACGCATTCTGTGCAGGTGCAATGTCAGGACTTACGTATGGCAAGACGTTTGAAGAAGCCATTCAGATTGGAACAACACTGGCAGCTTCCGTGATTACTTCTATTGATAATGTTTGTCCACGTTTTAGACCGGAAGAATTTGGAATCAATATATAAAAAATGTATAAAATTTGTGTAAAATGAAGTAAAGGTATGGACAAAATCACGAAAAGAATTTACAATATAGATATACGACCAATATGGTTAAAGGAGAAGATAAGGGGGAGACATTATGCGTAATATTATTAACATTAATGAAAATTGGAAATTCATTCAAGAAAACGTTGGATTGCCAACAAGCTATCCAACGGATTGGCAGACAGTAAACGTACCTCATTCATGGAATGCAGTTGACGGCAATGACGGCAATGGTTCTTATGACAGAGGCAATTATTGGTATGCAAAAACATTTGAAACTCCAAAACAGCCATTAGCCGGCGGACGTGTATTCGTAGAATTCCAGGGTGTAAACTCAGAAGCTACTGTATACGTAAACGGCACAAAGGTTATTTATCATGAAGGCGGATATTCTACATTCCGTGCAGAAATCACAGAACTTTGCAAGGATGGCGAAGAAAACCTTTTAGTAGTAGAAGTAACAAATGAAGCAAACGATTATGTATATCCACAGCATGCAGACTTTACATTCTACGGCGGTATCTATCGTGACGTTAATATCATCAGTGTTCCAGACGCTCATTTTGATTTAGAATACTATGGTGGCCCTGGTATCATGGTTACACCAAAACCAACTGAATGCGGCGGTGCTACATTCGAAATCGAATCTTGGGTAAAAAATGCAGACGAAA
>CAYVGA010000113.1:0-6486 GCA_964449855.1 uncultured Lachnobacterium sp. | reverse complement strand
CGCTAGGAGAAATCAGCATAGCTGATTTCTCAGTTCGCACCTCATTTATAGTACAATATCTACTTTATCCGATTCTGTAGATTTCGGTATTTTTTCTCCCAGCCAGTTTCCATTTTCATCAATCTTTTCGGAGTGCAGTTCCATTTGATAGCGTACATAATCTCCATTTTCATCTTTTGGAAAATGATTAAACAATGCATCTCTTTCCGAACCATCCATTGCCGTCCCGCTGGACACTACTTTGTTCGCTGAAATCCTAGCATTACAGCGCTGCTCATAGCTCAGTCCTTTTAATGATACCTCTGCAATAACATGTACTTTTACAATATCTGCTGCAGATTCATTTTCATTTTTTTCTGTTCCTGCATAAATTATGGTTGGCATTATATTCAAACATAATATCACAGCCATAATGTATGCTAAGATTCGTTTCTTTGCCCTCATGTATTTGTCATATCCTTTCTTACTTCCATATTTACTCTATAACGATACTAAAATCATCTACACCTGCTGCAATCGTATTAAGATACAGCCTGCCCTGCAGCGAGCCTTCCTGATAACTTAAATTTGCTGCAATATTATGGGATATCTCTTTTTCCACCCATACAAGGAGATGATATTCTACATATATATCCACATCTTCTTGTGAAAGCGAAAGTGAAATCGCACCATCTTGATACTGCAGTTTTCCACTTAAATTTATGCTTAAATCCCCAAAACTTCCTGTAAGGGCTGCATTGCAATCCGAGTCAACATCCAGTGTCAGATTTGCATCCCCACTATATGGCACACCAATCGGAGTGCTTTCATCGGTTTCTAATTGATAATGGACTTCTATTACTTCATGGATTTCCTCAGCAAGCTTCGCAGATACGACGGTTTCTTCCCGCAGTTCCTTAAAGGTATATCCCTGCAGGATACTTTCATTCATGGTTACGACAATTTCATTTTTCAGTATATAGTTTCCGTTCGTGGATTCATACTGTACACAAATATTTGTGCCATCCGAATATCTTCTTTTATCCATGATGGTCAGATTGCTTACATTTGTTTTTTCGCTACATTTTTCTAAAATAACCGGATACAGGATATTGATAATTTCTTCATCTGATATCAGCGAATATCGTTCTGCTTCGGATGAATCGAGAAATTGGAAATTCTGCACTTTCCAAACACCATCTACAAGCTCGAATGTGGTGTCTATACTGCCATCCAGCCTCACCATGCCGTTATCCCAGGCAGCATCACTCTTTAACACCGCTTTGGTATATCCATCCGAATATTCCACATCAAACTGATGAATGTTCAGGTACTTGCAGGACAACATCTCCCCTTGGTACTCGATATTTTTTTCTGCCAAAATTTGATATATGCTGTTCTCATCTAAAACATTGCCTTTTGCTTCCAATATCAAATCAACAAACTCCACGCATTCCCATGAATAATCTCCGGTATACCAGTATTCAATATCAAGCTTTTGATTACTTGAAGCATTCAAATAGGTAAGCTGTATCTCTACCGGCACGGATACCACACGGCCCTCTTCCTTTACATCAGCAGATGCAACGTCAAATGTTACTTTAAGGGCACCGTCTGCTTCTAACTGTTCAATTGCTGCTTCATCCAGCTTCCACCAGTCATCCGTTCCCAGCTTCACATTCATCTGCGGATACATAAACCGATCCTCTTTACCGATTTCATGATTGGAATAAACCGACGCGTCTTCTACATACAGGCTAAAATTATCCGGATATTTTCCGTCTTCTTTGTAATAGGATAAATTTGCTTTAAAATCCAGTATATCCTTATTTTTCTTATCCTTAGCAGATGCTTCTATCTCCGCATAAAAAGAATACTCTCCTTTTTCCTTATATACGATATCCACATCTTTCACGCTATAATTTTCACCATAATGCTCAGCCAGATATTCTTTTACATCCGATTTCACCCTGCTGTTACTTGGCGGCAAACCCATAAAGAAGTTAATAACCGCTATTACTGCCATTATTCCTGCGGCTACCAATGCAATCTTTTTGGCTCTATTCTTCATCTGCTCATTTTTTATCTGTAGTTCTTTTTCCCGAAGTTGAATTTTAGGCAGTGCCGCCCTGCATGCTTCCAATAATTTTTCGTCAAATTCATGTTTGACCAGCAATGCCATGATACCATCCGTTTTATCCTTACACTTTTTGAGTTCCTGTGTTGTCTTAGCAGTTTCGATATCTGAAGTCAGTTGATGAATATTCGATGCAATTCTATCGATAACTGCCGAATCCAAATCTTTTAATGACTGCTCGCTTGTCCTTCCGCAAGATGGGCAATTCTTATAGCCAATCGTTCCACATGTACAAAACCATAATCCATCTTCTAAAGGAACATATATGTATTTTTCATCTTTTTTCAGGTCAAGCAGTTCCAAAATATCTGCATGGATGCTGTCACGTATCATCTGGCGTTCCGGTAAAATAAGGGTGTCTTCCCTTTGAAATTTCACTACCTCATAATCGCTCTTTACAATTTGAGTGATAATAACTTCTGCTCTACGAATAGATGAATCAAACAACTTGATTTTTCCGGAATGGAAATAGCTATCCGGTTCTACCCGGATATCAATCACGCTGTATGTCTCTTCTCCTAATTGTTCGCCCGCAATATCATATCCGATAATACAAAAATAAACGGCAATCAGCGTATCGCTTCCGATATTATGGAAATCAATATAAATATACGATTGATTGTCATTATCCTTTAACAAACGAACCGAATCCATCAGCACTTTGCTCTTTGAACAGTAATAATTCGGCACCTCACTCCATAATTCCGTAAACGGATTCGTTTCCGCTACCAACGGCATGGCTTGCTCTGCCTTGGAATCATTTACTGTTTGATGTATCTGTGTATCTGCATTCTGTACAGCATCTGCAGTATTACGTTTCGCATCCCCTGCCGGCTTGCTTGTTTTTTTCTCTAAATAGAACTGCACAATTATACCCAGTAAGGAAATCACCACACCAAATACCGGACCCAGAGAAAGTTCATGCACTAGCATGGCAAGGGTTCTCCCTGCAGCCATACCACCGGAAAATGCCGTAATGACAATAATAAAACCTTTATGCAATATCAATGCCAGCACACCTACAAGCAGTCCCATTACAACAGAAAATCCAATCATATTGTAAGCATCTGTCATCAGGAATACTGCTGCAAATAACAGAATCCCCAACAGCCAGTAATACAAAAAGATTCCCAGCCGATACAACTTATAGGATATAAATCCACAAAGCACGCCTAATACCAGCACCGATAGGATAATCGTAGTTTCATCCATGCTCGCAATCGCAAGTATAAAACCGAGCAGTGCGCCAAAAGCAGCACCCCCAAGTGTTACCATAAACTTTTGTATCTTATACCCAAAAAAGCAATTAATCAGCATCGGCACTAACATTAGTGCCATAACATTTTCAATGACCTGCTTGACATTGCCTGACATCGAATACAGCTCATTTTGTAGTTCCATAATATCCATATACGCAGCTCCTTATCGCCAAATAAGATTTACTCCGGCTCATTAATATATTCTGCCTGTCCCATACCTGTATTCCATAAAGAATCATAATAAGATTGATACGTTTCTGCCTCTTCATCGGAATATAAATAATAGGTAAAAGCATAGTAGCCATCAGCCTCTCCATCATATAGACCCGATTCACTTATATATGAAAGCTTATAATAATCATCTGCTAACTTCTCAATGTCAAATTCTTTTACACTGTCACTGTCATACTCTTCTCGAATCGTTCCTTCTTTTATACGCTCAACTGTAGGAGTCCACCACCACTCTCCAAACATTGATGAATTCGGCATATAGTCAAATTGAACCTCGTCCCCAAACGTATCTATCCTTGCCCAATTTATTTCACTATTATCAAATCTATCGATTGTACTATAAAGAATATCTATCACAAAGCCTCCTGCACTAACTTCCGGAGCTAGCTGGAATTCTACCTCAATATCCTTAATAACTACATCTGTTCCTTTTTCTCCGTAAATGCCATACAAAATATTCAGTTCTTCTCGTATGTACTCATCATATGTGTCATACACATCCCCTTGATCCATGATTTTCACATACTCTTTTTTTCCACAGGCGGTGAACAGCAGCATTATCATCAATACCATGATTATTATGCATATTCGTTTTTTCATTTTTTCCTCTCACTTTCTATTTTCTTCCTATTAGTTATAATTGTTTTTATTCTATAATGTCCTGATATATTTGTGCTGTCATACTCTGCAATACTTTGTAAGCCTCCGGAAAATATGTTTGAATATCTTCCAATTCATACTGAGCATTTCCGGTAACAAATCCAAAATATTCGGCCCATAATTCTTTCGCCTGCATGCCGGTTGGTTCTCCATTCTTGTCATACCAATAATGGAAATCCTCTATGCTGGTTCCTTCACTTGGAGCATGACCGTATCCAATTATAAGATTTGTTACACCACCCATAATGTCATTTACTGTAGAACTATCTACTTCCAGGCTGTAATATTCAATGACCTTTTCACGAATCGTAGTCTCGTTTTCTGTCAAATGCTCAGTTGTATTATGTCCATAACGAAATGTTTCTAAAATATTGTTAATTTCAGTTTCATCTGAAGTATGCTGACGTATCTGATTTTCAATATATGTATACACATCATAAAAAACAGCATCCATAAGAGTTACATCTTTTCCAATCACATCACTATATGTCGTATATTGCAAAGAGGTAAATCCTTCTTTTCCATTGTTATAGTCAATTGCATGGCCACATTCATGGAAAAAGGTGTAGAATATCTCATTACGTATGGTATCAAAATGTTTTTGACCACAATGGCATATATTATTGTAGTATGCCTGATAATCGAATTGATTCGTAGCATCCTCAAAACACACGATATTATTGACCGGAGTGAAATAAGCAGATGAACCATCATTTTTTGCCCAATCTTCTTCAGTTCCATCTATCATATGTCCAATTTCAAACTTATCTATATTTTCCAAAAATATGGTTCGATAAGGTTCTTCCATTGTATAGACAAAAAATTTAATCAGATTCTTATTTTCTTCCGTTAGTATATTAGGTTCTCCTGTTGCTAAAAAGGCATTCAAATCCTTTGCATATTCCGGATACTGAGATTCATATTCGCTTTGTATTATACTTGTATTCTGTAATATTTCCTGTGGAAACCATATAGTTACCGGTTTTTCCACTACAAAATAGGAAAACATTCGGGTCATTAGAGCAAGAGCAGAATCTTTGCTCATAGTACCATGCCAGTTCTTCATTGATGGTTAATTCCTGAACCGGAAAACGTGTTTTATATAACCCTGCCAAAAATTCTGCACGGGTAAGAGGCCGATCTCCGTCGTAACATCCTTCTGTATCATCAAATATACCAAAATACGCATTTACCATTACTCTCAAAACTTCTGCACTAATAAAGGTATTTCCGGTAACGGATGAAATCTGAGGGGATGTATTCACATCAATATAGGATGCCTCTATTGCCTGCAGCAATTTTTCGATATATACTACCTGTCCGGATTCTGCTATTTTAAGTTTTCCTGTCCCAATACCTCCAATACTTAATTTATCCAAAAACTTTGTCATGGTACCCTGCATAAAACTGTTATATAAAGTAATATTGGAATCTACTTCACCAGCTTCATTTATATAAAGCAGATTTATATCATATGTTCCACGTTCCCATGTAAATAATTTATTTACCACTTCTCTGATTTGAGGATGACTCGTTCTTTCGGCAAGAGGTATCCATTCTTCCTGTATAACGGTATACTTATCTTCTGAATCAAACAGATTTTCTGTTTCGCTTTCTTTAAAAGCACTTATAAGATACATACCTGTAAAAAATAAATTTATTAGTACATATAAAAGTCCGCATACTATACTACCTGCAAAAGTTATTCCTATGATTTTGGATAATAGTGATTTTTTCTTCGGTGTTTCTTTTATTGTCGTTTCTTCTTTTGACATTTCCTCTTTTGATATTTCTTCTTGCATCATTTTCTCTTTCTTACATTTTTAGCATAAAGTTAAGCATAACAACTAAATCTATCAAACTAAATTAGTATATATTTTTCTATAAATAAGTACCTATAAATGAGCAAATATGAAAAATTGCACAAAACTACTTGTTCCTTTGCTATTTTCGTAAAAATCAAATAAAGTTTTAATGAAAAAAAGTGTTCTATGACAGATAAATTACGATTGTGTCTATACAAAATTTTTGGTATGTAAGACACAAAAAATAAGAAAAATCAGCAGAAAATTAAAAAAATCAGAGATTTTTTCTAAAAAAGGGCTGATTTTGTGTCTTGGAGAGGAATTTTTTTGCATAGACACAAAATGACACTTTTACGATAGAAAATTGTGCAATATTTTGAATTTGCTTTAGTAGATATGGGGATTACTCCCCATA
>CAYVGA010000112.1:0-6487 GCA_964449855.1 uncultured Lachnobacterium sp. | reverse complement strand
GTTTCGATATCCATATCCTCCGGTATATTGTCACGGATTTCACGGATTTCGCGCAGGGATAATTCGCGGGC
Source organism: uncultured Lachnobacterium sp. (assembly GCA_964449855.1). GTDB lineage: Bacteria > Bacillota > Clostridia > Lachnospirales > Lachnospiraceae > Roseburia. The sequence continues at coordinate 6,416 of CAYVGA010000112.1, read as the reverse complement.
AGTCACCACGCGTTTCGCCCCCATCTGATACCAGAAGTTAAATGTACCATAATTGGTATTATTTGCCTGCGTGCTGATATGACGCTCGATATCCGGACAGATTTCTTTTGCCAGCATAAAAATTGCCGGGTCTGCAATAATCAGACCATCCGGTCTGTCCGGTTTCATATTGTTTAATTCTTCAAAATATCTGCGCACACCATCCAAGTCATAGTTGTGTGCCAAAATATTCGCTGTAACATATACTTTTACACCATGATCGTGTGCAAATTTAATTCCTTCTGCCATTTCTTCCGGAGAAAAGTTTTTTGCTTTGGCACGAAGCCCAAATGCTTCACCGCCAATGTATACGGCATCTGCCCCAAAAATGACTGCTATTTTTAATACTTCCAGACTGCTTGCCGGACATAATAATTCTATCTTTCTCATGCTATCCTTTCAACTTGACGTTTTGAACCCGGAATTTTTTACATCACAGAAACGTCATGTTCTTTTTTCTATATCTATGTTATAATTATCTTTTACTGCTAACAGTAATACCATCCCCGATTGGCAGCACTGCTGTCACCAAATCGTCTCTATGGGTCAATTCATATAAATATTCCCGCATGCGTTTGTGAATGGTGCGGTTTCTTCTTGTTACAATAAAATGGGATTCGATAATATCCCCATCCTGCAATACATTGTCTGATACCAGGACACCATCTTTTTTTAAAAGACGCAGGATATCCGGCATGAAGTTGATGTACTGACCTTTTGCTGCATCCATAAAAATCATATCGAAAGGTTCATCTAATGTTTTCAGTACATCCGTTGCATCTCCCTCAATGAGAGTAATCTGCTGCTCTTTTCCTGCACGGAGAAAGTTTTCTCTCGCAATCGGAATTCTTTTTTCATAATTTTCTATGGTAACTATTTCACATGGTTCCGGATTGTATTCTGCCATCAAAATTGCAGAAAATCCGACTGCTGTTCCAACCTCTAGAATACGTTTCGGCTTTTGCATTGCCAAAAGCAATTTTAAAAAGCTCTGCATTTCTTTCCGAATAATCGGAACATAGGAATCCAGAGCTTCTCTTTCTATGGTATCGAGAATTTCTGTATTCCCACAGTCCAGCGAATTGATATATGTTACCAGACGCTCATCTACTACCATATTTTACCTCGTAATTTGCAACTGTAAAGGTACTGAACAGTTGCCATAATTATTTACTTTCTGTACCATCTGTTGCTTCAGTACTTTTCGCACTACTGTCTTCCGAATCTTCTTCTACTTCCTCTTCATTTGCCAGAATAACCAGCATTTCCTTTGAAGTCATAGATGTGTTTAAGGTGTATGTGCCCGGAATCAGTTCATCTTTGTATGCAGAAAGCTGATATTGCAGCCAGAAAAGATACTGGTCACGAATCAATCTTTTTTCCAAAAGATATTCCGCAATCTCCATCGCTTCCATATCCTCTTCTATCGTTACAACTACCGCAGTACCCGGTACTTTTTCCATAGCCGGTTCGGTGAATACACGATAACCAAAATCGTATGCAAGCAGACTCGCACGCAGGGTTCCATATAGTACTAATAGCATAATTAATACGGTTCCCGCAATCCTGATTCCCGTGAATAGTGCTTTATTTATATTCGATTCCATTATTTTCTCCTATACTTCCATGATGATAGGCAAAATCATCGGACGGCGTTTTGTTTCCCTCCATACAAATTCACCTACTGCATCTTTTACTTCTGTTTTTATCCTGCTCCAATCGGTAATGCGGCGGTTCATAATCCTTTCCATTACGGAGTCTACTACAGACTGCATTTCATCCATTAGAGTTTCGGAATTGCGGACATATACAAATCCACGTGAAACAATGTCCGGACCATCCAGCACAAGTCCTGTTACACTGTCTAAAGTCATAACTACAATAATGATACCATCATCTGCAAGACGCTGTCTGTCACGGATAACGATATTGCCGACATCACCTACACCATTACCATCTACCATGATATTGCCAACCGGCACTCTGCCTGTAATATCTGCTGATTCCGCATCCAATTCCAATACATCACCGGAGGATAAAATTTTGATATGGTCTTTATCAAAACCGAGTTCTTCTGCAATCTTTGCCTGCGCAACCAAATGTTTGTACTCTCCATGAACAGGGATACTGTATTTTGGATTCACCAGTGAATAAATCAGCTTGATGTCTTCTTTGCAGGCATGTCCGGATACATGAACATCCTGGAAAATAACGTCTGCACCTTTTCGCATCAGCTCATTAATCACACCTGTTACAGATTTCTCATTGCCCGGAATCGGTGAAGAACTGAATACAATCAAATCGTTTGGTTTAATCGTAATTTTACGGTGTGTACTGTTCGCCATGCGGGAAAGTGCCGCCATGGATTCACCCTGACTTCCAGTCGTGATAATCACAGTCTGGTCATCCGGGTAATTATTTAACATTTCGCCTTCAATTAAAATATTTTCCGGCAATGTCAGATAGCCAAGTTTTGCGGCAATGTCAATGGTATTTACCATACTTCTGCCTTCGATGGCTACTTTTCGGTTGAATTTATGCGCAGAGTTGATAATCTGCTGTACACGATCTACATTGGACGCAAAGGTCGCAATGATGATACGCTGTGTTCGATGGTCATCAAAAATTTTGTCTAAAATACCGCCAACGCTCTTTTCTGACTGGGTAAAGCCGGAGCGTTCTGCATTAGTACTGTCACACATAAGTGCGAGTACGCCTTTCTTGCCGATTTCGCCAAAACGTGCAAGGTCAATCGCATCACCGAATACCGGTGTATAATCTACTTTAAAGTCACCTGTATGCACAACAATGCCTGCCGGTGAATAAATTGCCAAAGCTGCCGCATCCTGAATACTATGATTAGTACGGATGAATTCTACACGGAAATTGCCAATATTGATGTGCTGTCCGTATTTGACTACTTTGGTCTTTACTTTCTTTTTCATTTCATGTTCTTCTAATTTGTTTTCAATCAAACCTACCGTTAGCTTGGTCGCATAAATCGGAACATTGATATCACGAAGCACAAACGGAATCGCTCCGATATGGTCTTCGTGTCCATGTGTAATAAAAAAACCTTTTACTTTGTCGATGTTGTTCTTTAGATATGTTACATCCGGAATAACCAGATCCACGCCCAACATATCATTTTCTGGAAAAGCCAAGCCACAATCCACAACAATAATACTGTCTTCGTATTCAAATGCAGTAATATTCATGCCGATCTGCTCCATGCCGCCGAGAGGAATTATCTTTAGTTTACTCTTTGCTGCTTCAATTTTTGACATGTTACCTCCTACTATTTTAAATATATTCGTAACTGTTCAGTACTTTCACAATTACGATTCACAAACCCATGAAAAATCAGCTTTGCTGATGGGTTTGTTCACACCTGAATCATGTTCTTACGCTCAAAACAGCAAGTGTTTTGAGCTGTACTAAATGTTATATATATTCTATATCCGTATCTTCATCAACAAGCTCGGTAAATACTTTTGCAATTGCCATGTACTCTACGTCATCTTCTACAATTTCATAAAGTATTTCATCGTCCTCGCTGACTACTTCCTTTAAAATATAGGCATACAGTGTGCCGTCTTCGGTATCTTCAAATACCAATAAATATTTTACTCCATTTACCTGAGTTTCATCCTCTACTACAAATTCTACGACTTCATTTGTTTCCGGATCTGTAAAAGATACTTTCTGCATATTTTCCATAATCATTACTGCCTTTCTTTGTAATTATTCCAAACAATACAAAAGGGACACTCAAATCTCTTTCAGCCCAAAGTTATTTGGGCTGATTTGAAAGATAATCCAAGTATCCTTGTAAAATAAATATTGCCGCAATTTCGTCCACATATTCTTTACGGTTCTCACGACGAATACCCATTTCCATCATGGCATTGTCTGCGGATACCGTGGTCAGACGCTCGTCCCAAAGAATTACCTCAAGTCCTGTACGTTTTTCTAACATTTCCTTGAATTCTTTTGTTTTCTCACAACGCTCGCCTTCTGTGTTGTTCATGTTTTTTGGGTAACCCAGTACAATCTTCTCCACATTGTACTCGTTTACCAGTTCTTCGATTCTGGCTAAGGTCTGACGCAGCTTGGATGCGGCTTTTCTGCGGATAATTTCTACTCCCTGTGCAGTAATGAGTAATTCATCACTCACTGCCACTCCTACTGTTTTTGTACCAAAATCCAATCCTAAAATTCGCATAAATCACCTTACCGGAATTATGCCAGGTCTTCGTTCTTAATATAGGCTTTTAAAAGTTCTTCTACAACTTCATCTCGTTCTACCTTCATAATCAGACTTCTGGCATTGTTATGGCTAGTGATATAAGTTGGATCACCTGACATAATATAACCGACAATCTGATTTACAGGATTATAGCCTTTTTCTTTCATAGCTGCAAATACAACTTTAAGAACATCTTTTACCTGAAGTTCCGGTTCCTTTTCTACTTTAAAAAATTGTGTGTTGTTTAAATTCTGCATATTCTCACGCCCTTGCTTTTGTACTTATTTCCTAAGCCTTATATAAACTTATTCTAAACGATATCGCAGAAAAAAACAACCTAAATATTTTCTATTCCATATTTAACTTATTCGTAAACCTAGAACAGTTACACTTATTCATTGATATCTGCTTCAAAAATCAGCACATCATCCTTCAATGCTCTTACCAATGTTCCTTTCAAAATCCGGTTATCCAACGATACGGCAGATTTTATCGCGGCCTTTACATATTCCTTTGTATATCCTACATAATAGGATTCACCATTAATGATTGCTTCTTCTTCGAACAGAACTTCTTCTTCTCTGCCTAAATAATAGTCACGGAATTCTTTTGACATCTGTTCACCTATTGAAATCAACTGATTGCTGCGTTCCGTTTTTATGTTTTCTGCAATCTGATCCTTCATTGCTGCCGCTCTGGTTCCCTGACGTTTGGAGTATTTAAAAATATGCATTTCGTAAAAATGAATTTTTTCCAAAAATTCTTTTGTCGCGGCAAATTCTTCTTCCGTTTCTCCCGGAAATCCTACAATCACGTCTGTCGTAATCGCCGGATGCTCAAAATATTTGCGGAGAATCTTACAGCCTGTTTCGTATTCTTCTGCTGTATATTTGCGGTTCATACGCTGCAGGGTTGCATCACAGCCGCTTTGCAGGGATAAGTGGAAATGCGGACAGATTTTTTCTAATTTGCTAAGTTCTGATGCAAATTCCTCTGTTACAACTTTGGGTTCTAAGGATCCAAGACGAATACGCTTGATTCCTTCTACTTCGTGAATTTTCTGAATAAGTGTGAGAAGTGTTACTTCTGCTTCGGTTCCATCTGCATTTTTCTGCATACTTTGATAAGAACTCAGATGAATTCCGGTAAGCACTACTTCCTGATATCCATTTTTTGCTAATCGGTTCACTTCTTCTAATACGGATTCCAAGTTTCTGCTGCGTACGCGTCCTCGTGCATATGGAATAATGCAATAACTGCAGAATTGGTTGCATCCGTCCTGTACTTTGATAAAGGCTCTGGTATGTTCGGATGGCTGGTCCAGATACAGTTCTTCAAATTCCTGCGTCTTGTCATTGATATCCAGTACCGCATCAATTTTTCCATGGTCACGGAAAAATTCGTCCAGACGAGTCACCAGCTCATGTTTTTTGTTATTTCCTATAATAATATCAATCGCTTCATCTGCCACCACTTCATTTTCCTTGGTCTGCACATAACAGCCCGCAGCTACAACTACCGCTTCCGGATTCAGCTTTTTCGCACGGTGCAGCATCTGGCGGGATTTTCTGTCTGCCATATTTGTCACAGAGCAGGTGTTAATCACATAAACATCTGCAGTTTCCGTAAACGGAACAATTTCATAACCTGCTGCTTCGAGCATCTGCTGCATGGCTTCGGTTTCATATGCATTTACTTTACAACCTAAATTATGTAATGCTGCTTTCTTCATATTTCTTACCTATCTTTCCTAATTTGTTCGTAATTATTCGCAAACCCATGAGAAATCAGCTACGCTGATGGGTTTGCTCACTCCTGAATCATGTTCTTACGCTCAAAACAGCAAGTGTTTTGAGCTGTACTGAACAGTTACAATTTTGTATCTATTTTGACAATTACTTTCATTTATTCTCTCTACTGTAACACATATCTTAAATCTACACAATATTTGTGTAAATTGCATAAAAATAAAAACATCATTTTATGCTTTTTGTTGAAATAAAGGTTGACTTTTCCAAAAAAAACCATTAGACTTAAAGGAGTAAAGATTATAAGAATTTTAAGGAGGGCAACAAATGAAAACCGTACAGATTTCATTAAACTCTATTGGAAAAGTAAAATCTTTTGT
>CAYVGA010000111.1:0-6541 GCA_964449855.1 uncultured Lachnobacterium sp. | reverse complement strand
CAGCATGCTTAATTTAAAAATTCCCGGAAATTTGAGCATGCTAGATTCGAAATTTTGAATTATAGCATGCATATTCTTAAATATAAATTGAGAATTACAATTCATGAATAAACTATCCACTGATACAGCACTCGCTACATTTTCCAATAGTACTTTTATATGCTATGGTCTGCCTTTGCCACATTCACTACAGAATTTGCCACTGTTTACCTGACCGCAGGTACACATCCATTCTTTTGCCGGTGCTGTTTTTCCACATTCAGAACAGAACTTACCAGTATTTACATGACCACATGCACAGGTCCATGCACCTGCTGCTCCCATGGAATTCTGCTGTGGAACTGCACCACCTGCCGGCTGTGCATATCCCATTGGATGTCCATATCCCTGTGGCTGTCCATACATCTGCGCATTTGCCTGCTGTCCATACATCTGCGCATTTGCCTGCTGCCCATACATCTGTGCATTTGCCTGCTGCATCTGCATCTGTGCCATATTAGTCTGGGACATCTGACCGGCCATACCGCCGCCCATCTGCATGCCCATACCCATGCCCATGAATCCCTGCATCGCACCTGCGGAATTAGAACCTGCTGCTTCCATGCCTCGCGCAATATGTCCCTGCATATAGCCTTCACGAATCGTTGGATCTGATAGCATAGCACCTTCGTTGCGCATATTGATGAGTTTCTTTGATTCTTCGTCATACGAAATGCTTGCAATACCAACAGACTGGATTTCCATACCGCGCATCTGGTTCCATTCCTGATCCAAAACAGAAGCCATATATCTGCCAAGCTCCATTGCTTTCGCAGTAACGTGAGAAATACGTGTGCCATCTGCGGACATCTGATTGATGGATGCTTGTAATGCCTGCAAGAATTCGGAAATATACTGTTCATTAATCTCTGCAATATCTACGTGATCTTTATTTCTAGGAATTGCTTCTGCATAGAACTGTAATGGATTTACGATTTTGATGGAATATGTACCATGCGCACGTAAAAAGAGTTCTGCATTATAGAAGCAGTCAAAATAATTGATTGGATTGCGTGTACCAAATTTAATTCCTTTGATTTCCTGTAAATTGATATAGTATACTTTCAAAGAACGGGAAGTTGTTCCACCATATTTGATACGGCTGAATGCTTCTTTTAAACTATCGCCAAATTCTCCATTAAACATGGATGGAATTGCAGAATTATCTACTTTGTAGTAGCCCGGTTCTGCCGTATAGTCAATGACTTTTCCACCATCCGTTAAAATCATAAACTGATTGTCATATACACGAATCAAAGATCCATTGGATACTGCACCATCAGCACCTTTTTTGTTCTGTCCATTTTTCATTGGAATACCACGGGTAAATACGGTCTGTTCCCCCATATTATCCGGTTCAATAATTTCCAGCCACTGGTCTGCAAGTGCTCCGCCAATTGCCATTCCAAATGCTTTGATAATACCCATTTCGTTATCCTCCTGCTAATTCCATCTTTCATTCCAATTTGTGTAACATCCGTTACTGTTGATTATTCTTCATCCGATGACATATTATCCGGACATCCCAGACTCAGCCATTTCAAATATCCATTGATGAACAGGTCAATATCTCCATCCATCACATTGTCTACATTTCCGCTTTCCACACCTGTACGGCGGTCTTTTACCATTGTATATGGCTGCATAACATAGGAACGTATCTGGTTACCCCATCCGATTTCCGTCACTTCGCCACGAATGCCTGCTGCCTTTGCCATCTGCTCTTCCTGTTTCAAAAGATAGAGTTTTGCTTTTAACATCTGCATTGCTTTATCCTTGTTCTGGAACTGCGAACGTTCATTCTGACACTGTACCACGATTCCGGTTGGAAAATGTGTGATACGAATAGCAGAAGAAGTTTTATTGATATGCTGCCCGCCGGCACCACTGGAACGATACGTATCAATACGAATGTCGTCATCTTTGATTTCAATGTCAATATCTTCATCAATATCCGGCATAACATCACAGGATACAAAGGATGTCTGTCTTTTTCCTGCTGCATTGAATGGCGAAATACGCACCAAACGATGCACCCCTTTTTCGGATTTCAAATATCCATATGCATTTTCACCATTTACTTCAAATGTAATGGATTTGATGCCGGCTTCTTCACCATCCAGGGAATCCAAAACGGTAAGGGTAAATCCTTTTTTATCCGCCCAGCGAGAGTACATACGAAATAACATGGCTGCCCAATCACAGGATTCCGTACCACCTGCACCTGCATGCAGGGAAACAATCGCTTTTTTACTATCATATTCACCCGACAAAAGCGTTTTCATTCGAATTGCTTCATAGGTTTTTATAAAATCATCTAACATCTCTTGAATTTCCGGAATTAAAGATGCATCATTTTCTTCGTAACCCATTTCAATCATGGTTTCGATATCTTCATACCCTCTTTCCAATTCCGCATAGGTGGCTACGTCATCTTTCATGCTTTTCAAACTCTGCATCTTCTTTTGGGAAACCGATGGATCATTCCAAAAATCCGGAGCTTCCATCTCACGTTCCAATTCCTGTATTTTCTGTTGTTTATTTATCAAATCCAAAGCATCCCTTACTTCCAAAAGTGGTGCTTTGTATGTTCCTAATGTCATTTTAAAATTATCTAATTCGACCACAGGGTCACCTCTTTCCCAATTACTTTCTTACGCTCAAAACAGCAAGTATTTTGAGCTGTACTGAACAGTTACCTCTTATTCACCTTTGTTTAAGAGCTTCTCCATTTCTTCGAGCGCCTTTAAAAACTGGCTGTCATACTGCTTCTCATACGCAGCTTCTGTATCACCGGTATATTCGTAATCCACTTCCACATCCGGTGCAATACCAATACCATGAATATAGTTTCCATATGGTGTAAAATATTTTGCAGTGGTCAGCTTGATGGCATCCCCATCTTCCAAAGGAATGATATTCTGTACAATTCCCTTTCCAAAAGTCGTTTTTCCAACAAGTGTTGCATATTCATAATCTTTTAATGCACCTGCAAAAATCTCGGATGCACTGGCACTATTCTGGTCAACCAGTACCACCATTGGCATATCGAGACAAGCAGCATCCGATTTGTATTCGTCACGATTTCCATACTTATCCTCAACATAAACCAGCATACCTTTTGGAAGTACATAATCAAGAATATTTACCACTGAAGTCAAAAGTCCACCCGGATTTGCACGCACATCCACGATTAAACCTTTCATTCCCTGTGTCTTTAAATCTTCTACCATCTCTTCAAACTGCTCATCGGTTTTTGACTGGAATTCTGTAATTTCAATATATCCAATTCCGTTTTCCAGTAACTCGCCTTCCACACTGGAAAGTTCAACAAATCTTCGGGTCACATCAAACTCCAAAGTTTCTCCTGTTGATGGACGGTAGATGACCATATGCACACTCGTACCTTCCTCTCCTCGAATGTGCTGTACCAATTCATCTACACTTACCGTTACGGCTTCTATATCTTCCACTGACACAATGATATCACCAGCCAACAGCCCAGCTTCCTCCGATGGTGTCCCACGGTACACTTTGGTAATGGTCACTTCCATGGTCGTCAAATCCTGACTGACACCTGCACCAATTCCACAGTATGTACCAGAGGTACTTTCCATAAGATCTTTGTATTCTTCCACCGTGTAATACCCGGAATATGGATCTTCCAGACTATCCAATAAACCATTGTAAAGCGCTTCAGCAATGATTTCTTTGTCTACGTCTTCATAGTAGTAAATATTCATATAAGAATACAGTGCATCAATTTTTTCCACAATTTCGTCCGAAAGAATCGCATCCGCTTTTACTTTAGATGCTCCTTTCTCACCGATAATCAGCATGTTTCCCGTCAAATTCAAATATCCAAGCACAAGCGAACACGCTAACACAACACAAAGCAGGCTGGTCAAAAATCCCAGTACAAATCCGTGTTTTTTCACAAAACTTTCTTTTTGCGGAACCTGCACATTTGCCCAATCAATGGATGTGTCATTTTCCTGATTCAAATTTTCATTATAATTGATATTGTTATCGTTCATTGTCCTACCTTCTTTTCAAAATACTTCAAAATACATTCTACTCTATTTATATGTTTTTTGCTACTAAAAAAAAGAGAATCACTACATTCTGTAATGATTCTCTCAAAATTATACCTTTAAATGTTTTCGAATTGTCCACAAACTACCCATCAGACCAATACCTACCCCCAACAGCAGGCCAATTGGAATAAGTCCCTGGAACAGTATATTTGGTGAAACAAAGTCCACCAGTGAACCAATCATGGAATATTCAGCCGTTACATGTACAACCACCTTGTCATAGAGGACAAATAATAAACTAAGTGGAAGTGCTGCACCAACCAAACCAATTACGATACCTTCTACTACAAATGGTGCACGTACCAAGAAGTCTGTCGCACCAATCAGTTTCATAATACCAATTTCTTCTTTACGAACTGCAATACCAACTGCAACCGTATTATTAATCAGGAAAATCGCTACGCAAAGCAGAATGGATATGATACCAACCGAAACAACACTCAAAATCTTATTAAATTCAGTCAAAGTCTCTGCCACTACCTGCGATTGATTTACCTCGCGGACACCATCAATACTCTCTAAATATTTCACAAGACCCGACTGCTTTGATACGTCTTTTAAGTAAATCTCAAAATTGGCAGAGTTTGCAAGCGGATTGTCGGAAAAACCTTCTGCAAATTCTTCATTTCCCTTGAAATAATCCAACTTAAAGCTTTCCCATGCTTCTTCTGCAGATACGTATACAATCTCACGTACCTCTGTACGTTTCTTTACATCCTCACCGATATCCTGAATACGGCTCTCTGAAATACCTTCATCAAAAAATACCGTAATCGCAACGCTCTCTTCGGCAGTCTGTACCATAACATTTACATTGTAAACCAAAATATAAAAAATACCAAACATGAAAATACATGCCGCCATGGTTGCCATGGATGCAATGGAAAACATGCTGTTTCGGGCAATATTCTTAAATCCCTGTCCTACAGAATAAAAAAATGTATTAATCCTCATATGCATCACCCTGTTTGTTATCGCTGACGATAACACCTTTCTGCACAGTGATTACACGTTTTTTCATGACTTTTACAATTTCCATATTGTGGGTAACAACGATAACCGTTGTACCGCGTTCATTAATCTCCTCTAACAGCTTCATGATCTCCCATGCATTGTTATTATCTAAGTTTCCAGTCGGCTCATCCGCCAAAAGAATACTTGGCTCATTAATCAGTGCTCTGGCAATGGCAACTCGTTGCTGCTCGCCGCCGGAAAGCTCTTTGGGATTGGAACGATATTTGGCTGCAAGACCTACCATAGACAGCATCGCAGGTACTTTTTTCTTAATTTCTCGGGTAGGTTCGCCTATCACCTTCTGTGCAAAGGCAATATTTTCATATACGTTTCGATCCTTTAATAAACGGAAATCCTGAAACACAACTCCAATATTTCGACGGAATTTTGGAATGTGTCTTCTTCGGATTTTTCCTAAATTCTTACCATTCATCCAAATGGTGCCTTCGGTTGGTTCTAGCTCCTTCAATAATAACTTAATAAGCGTAGATTTTCCTGAACCGCTATCTCCTACGATAAATACAAATTCACCATCTTCGATTTCTAGGTTAACATCGTTCAGCGCAGGTATCCCTGCAGAATAAGACTTGCTGACATGTTCCAGTTTAATCATTTAATGCTCCTTATCCCGCAAGCATTATTTACGGCATAATTTCGCCGCCCGCCCAGTGAAAGCTTCGCTTTTCCAAGCTCGCTTGCGCTCATTTAATAGTCAAGTGTTTCCATATACTTCATGTACTTAACTACCATAAGTGCAATTCTAAATGTAATAGCATCTTCAAACACGCGAAGATCAAGTCCTGTACTCTTCTGTAATTTATCCAAACGGTATACCAATGTATTTCGATGAATATATAACTGTCTGGATGTCTCTGATACATTCAAGCTGTTTTCAAAGAATTTGTTAATTGTGGAAAGAATTTCCTCATCAAAATCATCCGGTGATCTGCCATCAAAAATTTCTTTGATAAACATCTTGCAGAGTGGAATCGGAAGCTGGTAAATCAAACGGCCAATTCCAAGCTGTGAGTACGCAATTACGTCTTTGTCCTCGAAAAAGATTCTACCTACATCAAGTGCCATACGTGCTTCTTTGTAAGAGCGTGACACTTCTTTTAATTCATTTACAATTGTACCATAGGCAACATGTACATTGTTGTCCGCATCTCCGCGGAAGAGATTGATAATAACCTCAGCCGTTTTTGCTAAGTCCTCATACCTCTCATTCTCTGTCAGTTCTTTTACAACGATAATATTCTTCTCATCAACGGCTGTCACAAAGTCCTTTGACTTGCCACCGAAAAGACCTCGGATTTTCTCTAATTCGTTTCCATCCTTGTCGCGATTTGTCTCAACGATAAATACGACACGTTTCACTTCTGTTTCGATGT
>CAYVGA010000110.1:0-6557 GCA_964449855.1 uncultured Lachnobacterium sp. | reverse complement strand
CTGGTACTATGGGATTTAAGAGAATGCAGCATCTTACACACGATATGGAAAATGTGTTCCAGGAAGTGCGTAGTGACAAGATTTCCGTTGACAGTGCAATGATCGATCTTTTGTTCAAATGCTTAGATGCATTGGATCAGTATTTGGAAAACGTAAAAGCTTCTTCTGATGAAGGAACAGAAGATAATGAGATTATCATCAAAGAATTAAATGACTTTATCGCAAAAGCAAATGGTGCTATTATAGTAGAAGAAGCACCGGCACCAGCGGCTCCGGTACAGGAAGCACCGGTAGTATCTGTTAGCAAGGTGAATATTGAGCTTACGGCAGAAGAAAAAGATGAAGTTGCACAGGCGAAAGCAGATGGCAAGAAAGTATATGCGGTGGCTGTTTACGTAAATAAAGAATGTTTATTAAAAGCAGCAAGAGCATTTTTGGTGTTCCGTGCAGTAGAGGGAATGGGTGAAATTTTTGCAAACCATCCAAGTTCTCATGATATTGAAGATGAAAAATTTGATTTGGAATTCAGTTTCTGTGTAGCTTCCAATGAAAGTATAGATAAAATTATTGCCGCTGCAAAAGATGTTTCTGAGATTGATGATGTTATCGCAGAAGAACTTATGGATACAGAAGCAGTATCTGTAGTAGAGACAAAAGTAGTAGAAGAAGCACCGGCACCAGTGGTTCAGGAGGCACCAAAGGCTGTAGCAGCACCAGCGCCACAGCAGGCAGCACCAGCACCGGCACCACAGCAGACAGCCAAAAAACAGACACCTGCAAAACAGGTTTCTAACCGTACGATTCGTGTAGATATCGAAAAACTGGATGCATTGATGAATCAGGTATCAGAGTTGTTGATTGCAAAGAACTCATTGGTATCTATCAGCTCATCCGAAGGCGGTAATTTTGCAAATCAGGGATTCCGTGAAAATGTAGAATCCTTAGAGAGAATCACAACCAATCTTCATGAATCTGTTATGAAGGTTCGAATGGTTCCAATTGAAAGTGTAGTAAATAAATTCCCAAGAATGATTCGTGATTTATCACGTTCATTAAATAAAAAAATGGAACTCTATATGACTGGTGAGGATACAGAACTTGACCGTACTGTAGTTGACCAGATTGGTGATCCATTACAGCATTTGCTTCGTAACTCTGCTGATCATGGTTTGGAAACAGCAGAAGTGCGTGCACAGCGTAATAAACCGGAAACAGGTACTATTTTCTTAAATGCTTATCAGGAAGGAAACAACGTTATCATTCAGGTAGGTGATGATGGTAATGGTATTGATGTAGAAGCAGTTAAGAGAAAAGCTGTAGAACGTGGTGTTATTACACAGGAACAGGCAGATGCCATGACACAGAAAGAAGCTGTAAACTTATTGTTTATGCCAAGCTTCTCTATGGCAAAGACCATCACGGATATTTCCGGACGTGGTGTAGGTCTTGACGTTGTAAAATCAAACATCGAAGCACTTGGTGGCGATGTAGAAGTTAAAACAAAATTAGGCGAAGGTTCTACATTTACAGTTAGACTTCCACTTACACTTGCGATTATTCAGGCATTGCTTGTTAAGATTCGTGAAGAGCAGTATGCGATTGCCCTTGGATCTATTACAAATATTGAAGATATTCCGGTGAAAGATATTAAGTATGTAGAAGCAAAAGAAGTAATTCACCTTCGTGGTAGTGTTATTCCACTGGTTCGTTTGGATCGCATTTTGGATGTACCTCCAAAGGAAGAATCAGATCATCTTACAGTAGTTATTGTTAAACGTGGTGATCAGCAGGCAGGTCTTGTTGTAGATGAATTGATTGGACAGCAGGAAATTGTTATTAAGTCATTAGGTAAATATATTAGTGGCAATAAGCTGATTAGTGGTGCTACGATCTTAGGTGATGGTGAAGTTGCATTGATTATTGATGCAAATACATTGATGTAATCGGGGGTGCATAGAATGGCTGATTTTAGAATTGAAACATTAGACGAAAGAAAACAATATATTGTTGTTCAGATTGGCAATGAAAAATATGGTATTGATATCAATTTTATTGATAATATCGTTCGTATGCAGAAAATCACAAGAGTACCAAAGGTACAGAGTTATATAAAAGGTATCATCAATCTTCGTGGTGAAATTGTGCCGGTAATGAGTATTCGTAAAAAAATGGGACTGGCAGAAGACCAGATTACAGATAAATCTCGTATCATCATTCTTAAATTAGAAGAAAAGGGATCTATCGGTATTATTGTTGATGAGGTGCGTGAAGTTATTACATTGAATATGGCAGAAGTTGAAAAAACAGTTGCAAAAGACAGCTTTATCAATGGTATTGGTAAAAATGGCAATGAACTCATTTCGTTGTTCGAAATTAATGCAATCGTTGATGAAAAAGAAGTGAATGGATAATTGGAACGGTTAATGTTAATGAATTGAATGATAGAACTGTATAGTGAGGGATAAGCCCTCACTATACATGATTTTGGAGGGATTATGGGAGAATTTTCCTTAGATCATGTAAATGATATGTACATGGATGTGCTGCGTGAAATTGGTAACATAGGTGCAGGAAATGCAACAACAGCGATTTCTCAGATGCTGGGAGCGCGCCTTAATATGGAAGTTCCAAAAGTAGAATTGATGGAAGCTTCAAAATTAGGTGGAGCGATTTGTGATGAAGAAGCAACCGTAATAGGCATTTTTCTTGAGGTAAAAGGTGATATTGATGGTAGTATGATGTTTCTTATGAATATGGAATCCGGGCACACGATTGTAAATAAATTGATGATGCGTGATCCGGAGTATAAAGAACCATTTGATGAAATGGATTTGTCTGCATTAAAAGAAATTGGAAATATTATTGCGGCATCGTATTTGTCTGCTTTGGCATCTTTGACGAATTTGATGATAGCGCCATCTGTTCCATATATTTCTGTAGATATGGCAGCAGCAATTTTAAGTGTACCGGCTATCATGTTTGGACAATATGGAGATAACGCATTATTCATTGAAACAGAATTTGGTGATGACAAAGAAATGCAAGGTTATTTTATTTTGATGCCGGAACAGGATTCATACGGAAAAATTTTAGCTGCATTAGGAATTACAATTTAAGAATCGAGGGAATTTATGGGGAACGTGATTAAAGTCGGAATGGCTGACTTAAAGGTGGCAAAAGCACCGGATTCACTGATTACTTTGGGGCTCGGTTCCTGTATAGGACTAACATTATATGATCCTGTTACAAAGGTTGGTGGCATGGTACATTACATGCTTCCAGACAGCACACAGTTGAAAAATAATACAAATATTGCGAAATTTGGAGATACCGGGATTCGCGAATTGTATAATCGAATGATTCGACAGGGTGCAGCACCACGCCGAATGGTTGCTAAAATTGCAGGTGGAGCCAAAATGTTCGAGGTAAGCGGTTTATCAAATGTAGGGCATGTTGGTGAGAGAAATGCACAACAGGCAAAGAAAATGTTAAGAGAGCTGAATATCCCATTAGTTGCAGAGGATACGGGGCTAAACTATGGAAGAACAGTAACATTGGATTGTTCCACAGGTGAATTTTTTATTAAAGCTGTTGGAAAATCAAATAAAACTATTTAAAATTTTAATGTTAAAAGAGAGAACAGATATGAAGACAAAGGATGTACCAGCCATTATTATGCTCTTAGCTGGAGGTCTGTATTGTTTGTTCGCGCTTCGTTATAGGATTCCGGTTATGGAATTTTTAATCCATCTTTTGATCATCTTACTTGTTTTTTGGATGTTTGGTGGCATTGTAAAGATGGTATTGGATCGTTTTATGAATGTTTTGGGAATAAAAAATGATAAGCTGGAAGGTGTGGAGGGCGAAAATTCGCAGGAAACAGACAGTGTAATCTAAGAATTTGAGGCGATTTAGATGAAAGCAGTAGATACGGACAAACTATGGAGTGATTATCAAAAAAAACCTACACAGGAGATTCGCGAACAGTTGATACTGGCATATGCACAATTGGTAAAATTAGTTGCGGGTCGTCTTAACATGTATTTAGGTCATAATGTAGAATATGATGATTTGGTTAGTTATGGTATTTTTGGACTTATTGATGCCATTGACAAATTTGACATGGATAAAAATGTGAAATTTGAAACTTATGCAAGTCTTCGTATTCGTGGTGCAATCTTAGACCAGATTCGTAAGATGGACTGGATACCACGTACCGTTCGTCAGCGTCAGCGCAGGATTGATGAAGCGATTAAGCAAATAGAAACACGTACTGGAAAAGCAGCAACGGACGAAGAAATTGCAGCGGAATTAGGTATTTCTGGAGATGAACTGACGAATTGGCAGTCGCAGCTTATGGTGACAAATGTAGTTTCACTAACTGAATTTGAAGAAGCGGGACAGGAACCAGCGGTTGAAAATGTCAACAAAAACCGTTTTAGCCAGCCGGAAGAAGTTGTAGCAGAACAGGAATTAAGACAAAAATTAATTGAGTCTTTAGAACTTTTGACGGAAAAAGAGCGTCGTGTAGTTGAATTATACTATTACGAAGAACTGACATTAAAAGAAATTAGTCTTGTGCTTGAAGTATCAGAGTCACGTGTTTCGCAGTTACATACAAAAGCAATATTGAAGATGCGCAAAAAAATGGGTTCCTATCTGGATATTTTTGTGGATTAAATAGGAAATTAAGGGAGGCAAGCCCTATGGCGATTAGTCCAATACTTATGAGTGGCATGATACAAAGAACAGATGATGTTGGTATTGTAAAAAGTCAGCAGGATAACCGTCCTGTTGTAGAACAGCAGAATCTGCAGGTGCAAGTGGATAAAAAAGTAGATGAACAGCGTCGCCAGGTGGTAACACCTGAAGACTCAGGCAAGGCGGATACGCATGCAGATGCTAGAGAAGAGAGCAAAAATGCGTATTTCTTTCGAAAAAAAGCGAAAGTATTAAAAGTAGAAGAATCACCTAAAGACCATGTGGTGAAAAAATCGACAGGTGGATTTGATATGAAAATATAAAATCCGCTTGTTAAATTTGCATATAATTTATAAATAGGGGATAAATATTATGGTAGTCACAGAGATTGTGCTTATAGTAATAGGCATCGTTGCGTTTGCAGCAAGTTTTTTTGTAACAGAAAAGATGTCGCAGAAAGATTTGGACCAAATTACACTTTTGAGTGAAGTGGATTTGAAATTAATAGCCGAAAAACAGGTGAAAAGTGTTATGGGACAAGTGGTAAGTTCGGTCGATGAAGTGATTGAGGATTCCCTGCATGTTGCAAAAAGAGGTTTGGAAAAAGAAACCAATCGAAAAATTATGGCCGTAAGTGAATATTCGGATACTGTTATAAATGAAATAAACAAAACACATAATGAAATTATGTTTCTCTATAGTATGCTTAGTGATAAGCAGACAGAAGCAGCGGATATGGTAAGCGATTTGCAGAAAGTTACCAAGCAAATACGTGAAATGGATGTTGTGAATATGGTAACAAAAACAGAGCAGGTTTTACCTGTTGTAGAAATGCCGAAAGAAACAGTAGAAATAGAGGAAGCAGTTGTGGAAGAATCCGAAGAAATGGATTTGAATAAGCAGATTCTCCGATTACATAAGGAAGGAAAGAATGAAGTAGAAATCGCCAAAACACTGGATTGTGGTCTTGGAGTGATTCGACTTGTTTTAGGTTTGTATCATGAAGCTTAAATATTATTTACGAGGCATTGGGATAGGTGTGCTTGTTGCAACTTTTATTATGACAGTTTCCAGTATGGTACATAACAACAATCTTTCGGATGAATTTATTATCAAAGAAGCACAAAAACTTGGCATGATAATGCCGGAAACAGAAGATGATAAAGATAGCCTTTGGGGAAACAATAACACGGAACATGATACGCAGGCAGATGATCAGGCTTCGAGCGAATTGCTGTATAACGATACGCAGATTTCTGAGACGCAAAACACAGAAGAAGAGCAGGGTACAGAAGAAGAGCCGGGTACAGAAGACCAGCAGCCTCTTGAGGAAGAGAAAGTTGTGATACAGATTAGAGACGGTGAAGGTGCCGGAAGTGTTGCAGGAAAATTATATTCTCTAGGCGTAATAGAAAATGAAGAGGATTTTCACGCATATTTGAAAAACAGTGGATATTCCAGAAAAATCAGATGTGGAACTTTTGAAGTGGTAAAAGGTGCTTCTTACGAAGAAATCTGTGATGTTATCATAAGAAAATAATAAAAATAATTTAAAATAATTGACACAACGCCTTTGGTATGTTATGATACCAAAGGCTGTTTTTTATATATGATTTTTATATGTGAAAACAGTTAGTAACAATAAACACGCATGTGGAAGTCAAAGCCGGTGCCGGTAGCGCTTGCCGGTTACTTTGGCAGAGGAAGTATGCGGATGATTTTAACCAATGGAGGGAAAGAAAATGAGCGTAATTTCAATGAAACAGTTACTCGAAGCAGGTGTTCACTTTGGACATCAGACAAGAAGATGGAACCCAAAAATGGCTCCATACATCTACACAGAAAGAAATGGTATC
>CAYVGA010000109.1:0-6619 GCA_964449855.1 uncultured Lachnobacterium sp. | reverse complement strand
GCAATCTTCGATGTAAATATTGTGGCTATGCAGATTTATATGAAGGTTATGACAAAAGAGAAAACAAGAAACTGCCTTTTTATAAAGCAAAATTGATTATAGACTATTTGTTCCATAATTATTGGATTCAAAAAAAAGGTCTAAATTATAGGCGAGTAATCAATATTGGTTTTTATGGTGGCGAGCCTTTATTAAATGTTCCTTTTATTAAGAAAGTGATAAACTATATTGAAGATTTGCCTAATATCGGCATAACTTTCAAATATAGTATGACGACGAACGCTATGCTACTAAATAAATACATGGATTACTTAATTGACAAAGACTTCTTTATTCTCATTAGTTTAGACGGTGATGAAAGAGGTCAAAGCTATCGTGTAGATTCTAAAGGACAGAACTCATTTAATTGTGTAATTGAAAATATTCGACTATTAAAGAAGAAACACCCTCTTTTTTTTGAAAAGAAGGTCATGTTTAATACCGTACTGCACGATTGTAATTCTGTTGAATCAACATACCAATTCATCAAGAAAGAATTTGGTAAGATTCCACGATTTTCCACTTTAAATACAACCGATGTGCGTAAAGATAAAATAGACGAGTTCAATCGAATGTATAAAGATTTCGCCAATGATTTAAAAAAATCTTCTCAATGTGGTGTTATTGAAAACGAAATGTTTATTGATGCCCCTCGAACAGCAACGTTATTAGATTATTTACGCAGTTATAGTAATAATTTTTATCAGAGCTATATTAGTCTTTTGATAAATAAAGAGACTCTCAAACTGCCTTTAACTGCAACATGTACCCCTTTTATGAAAAAAATGTTTGTTACGGTTAACGGGAAAATTTTACAATGTGAAAAAATAAATCATGATTTCGCTGTAGGTGTAATTACAAATAACTCTGTTAATTTAGATTTAGAAAAAGCAGCCCACCAACATAACGTGTATACAAGTACTTATATAGAAAACTGTAAAACATGTGCAATAAGAAGAAGCTGTAAGCGTTGCGTCTATATGTTCGGCAATCCTTTAAAAGATAAAAGATGTTTTATGTATACAACAGAAAAAAAATTAGTTCAAGATTTAGCATCTTCATTACAGTATCTAGAAGAGAAACCACATTTATATAAAAAGATTTTATCAGAAGTTATTATTAAAGAGTAAAACAAAGGGCAATGAAAAAATATTGGTTGGTATTTCATCAAGATACCTTTTTATGGGTAAAAGATAGAGAGGGACTTGTTTATAATGCTTCGGATAAGCATTTGTGTTTCCGTTTCGCAAATCAAGGAACAATTGCTCGAATAACAAACGATTTGCTACAAACGGAAAATCTTTATCGTAGTCTCGTAACCGAGGAAGAATTGGCTACCAAAGAAGTAAAGGAATGGGTTGATACCCTTTTGGCATTTGCTTGTGGTGAATTAGTGGATATTGAAGATAAAACTCGTGTAGCTGTGTCTTTGAAACCTATTCTAAAGATACAGGACACCGTTGCATTCTATCAAGTCGCACACGAAAATAACACAGACGGGAAAATCATTCAAAACCTCTTAAGGTTAGTCATTCATCTGAATGGAAGTGACTATGGAAACGACCAATTTGCCAAACAAATAGTTTTTCCCAAACAACATACAGGAATTATTAATGAATCATCCACAATAAAAGAGTTCATTATGAGTATGGGAAAACCTAATTTCCTGATCGAAATAGTTCTTGTCGGAAATATTTGGGAATATCCGGAATATGAAAATCTGATAGATTTCCTACAATCTCTTTCTATTCATATTTCAATATATTGTACGGAAGAAGACTTTATGAAGCACAATGGGAGCATACTTCAGACTGATTTAATATCTTATCATCCGATAAAAACGAATTATAACACTTCTTGTAGCAATGACAAATCTTTATCCTATCATTTTGTAGTTTCTACAGAATATGAATATGACATTGCCTGTGAAACAATAGAGAAAGAAAATTTGAGAAATGCTCAAATTACACCAATCTATACAGGTGACAATCATTCCTTCTTTGAGAGTTTAGTATATGTAACTGAAGAAGACATTCAAGATTTCCAACTTTCCAAAAGAGAAATATTTGCCCGACAAGCCATTAACATAAACTATTTTGGAACTTTAATCGTAGATATGGACGGAAGCGTGTATGGCAATATGAATGAAGAAGCCTTAGGAACTATGGATGATGGCCTATATATGCTGACTTACAGTGAGATGACAAGAGGACGCTCATGGCTTCGTGTCCGCGACGAAAAGCCTTGTTGCGACTGTCTTTATCAATGGCTTTGCCCGTCGCCTTCCAATTATGAACAGGTTATAGGCAAACCAAATCTCTGTCATATCAAGAAAAACAAATAGGCTGCATGAAAAAAACTGACATTATCAACCAAATCATAAAATTAAACCATAGATTGATTCCGATGCTTCCGTCAATGCCAATAGGACTACTTGACGGGAAAATGGGCTATTGCATCTATTTCTATATATTGGGTAAATACGATAAGGGAAACAGGTATGAATCCGTAGCAGAAAATCTTATGGAGGACATCTATTCCAATATTCTCAACACATCTGATATAGAAGTGGAAACAGGATTAGCAGGAATAGGTTTGGGTATTGATTATTTAATCAAGGAAGGATATGTTTCGGGAGATGTCAATGTCATACTGGAAGATATAGACGATTCTATATTCAGGAAGTTGAATAATCGGGATTATTGCAGAAATTCAAGAGTTTTGTCGCTCCTCTATCTGCTTATCTATCTGTGTACAAGGTATGAGAAACAACGCAAAGAGCAAAAGGAACTATTGGAGGAACTTATCGGTCAAACGTTCAATGCGCTTTATGCTAAAATTGACCAGACTTTCTATGAAGAGCCGTTTCGTTATGGCATTCATTATAAAGCTCCTCTCTTCTTATATCTACTTGCAAGAATATGGAAGTTGGGATTCTTCAATTATCGGATAGAGAGACTCTTTCCAGAAATAGAATACAGCATAACCACTTTGTACCCTAAATTAGGTTCCAACAAATTATATCTGTTATGGGGGATGAACCATTTAGAACAAGTATTCCCTTCCCTTGCATTTCAGAAGCATATCAATCTTTTGAAAAACGAAATAGATATAGAAAGAATCTTGAAGGAAGAATTGAGAGATAAAAACTTGTTTCTTGAAAATGGAGTTGCAAGCCTATTTCTAATAGTCAAATCACTGAAAGGTAATTTGTTCACGGATGAAGAAGTCCAAAGGGCACAAGAACTTATGTTTGCCAAAATAGAGTCCTCTGATTTATGGAAGCTCTTGAATCAGAACGATGATTATCTTGAATATTTCAAGAGACCTGTTAATAACTTTAATATCACATATGTATTATATATGGTAAAAGCATCCAATGGCATATTATGAGAACAAATCTAAAAGACATCACATTTCTGATACTCGTAAAATTGGATTCAATTCAAAGGTTAGAGAATCTGACACTCATTATTGAACTTCTAAAACGAAATTTCGAGACTAATCTGTATGTTCGAGAAGTAGCGGCATTTGACAGCGGCATTTTAAAAAAGATACTCAATAGAGGAGTCAAATATGAATTGAAAATAGACAAAGATCCCATTTTATACAAGACGATGCACTTCAATGAAATGTTTTCCGAAGTAAAAACGCCCTATCTTGCCATTTGGGACGTAGATGTTATTCCGGATACAAATGCCATTATAGAAGCCGTTGCCCGTCTAAGGGAAAGCCATGATGTTTCGTATCCCTATAACGGAGTCTGCTTAAATGTATCTGCTGCAATGAGAAATTTGTTTTTCAAGAAAAAGAATATTCGATTCTTGAATCGGAATATATCGAAATTGGAAAGATTATATCCCAATATTTTGGTGGGTGGTGCAGTCTTCATCAGAAGTGACAAATACCAAAAAGCCGGAATGGAAAATGAATGTCATTATGGTTGGGGGAACGATGACTATGACAGATACTATCGTTTCTTGGGATTGGGCTATAATATTTATCGGGTTAATACACCTTTATTTCATTTGGAACACCCAAGAGGGGAAAACAGCAGTTATCATTCTATCCTTGGATCCAAATTATCCAAAGCAACCTGTCTGGAAATGGAAAACAGTTCCAAATCCGAAATAGAAGAGTTTCTAGCACCAAAAATTAAAATCTCATAACGATGAAAGCAAAAATATCAGTAATAATCCCTGCATATAACACAGGGAATTACATAGAAAACAGCCTGATGTCTGTGATTGACAAGCAAATGAAAACAGAAATCATCGTGGTGGATGACGGTTCTACAGACAACACCCAACAAATAGTGGAATCTCTTAAAAAAGGATATGACAACATCACTTTCCTGCAACAAGAACATAAAGGACCTTCATCGGCAAGAAATGCAGGTCTTGATATTGCACAAGGTGAATATATTGCCTTTTTGGATAGTGACGATACATTAGTACCCTATTCTCTGAAAAGGCTGTATGCCAAAGCCATTAAAAGAAATGCAGATGTGGTGGTAGGAAGTATGAATTTCATTACGTCCTCCTCCGTTACGCTGAATTTAGGAGACCGTGTACCACAACAAGTGAAAGGGAATATAATGGACGGGCAAGAATATTATGCAACCTTACTCACTCATGGTAGCTATAATGCAACAGGTACCAATATGCTATATCGGAACGATTGGCTAAAAGAACAAAGACTACGTTTCACTGAAAATATTCTGTTTGAAGATGAGTTATGGACTATGGAGGTGCTAAATAAATGTAAACGATTGTATTGTTCTTCGATAAACTATTACAATTACTACAAAAGAAGCGGTTCGATAACCAATTCAACCATGGATGACCTGAAGAAACAATCACTGCGGATTGTCTGTGAGAGAGTCATTGCTGACTACCAACTTTTCAACGGCCAATGGGAAGAACAGAATAAATGGAATTTATTGAATCTGATTCGGATTTGCAAGATTGCTTTGGCAAGAATAGGTAATGTCCCGGAGAAAGACTTTTTTCTTTCTACCATACAGCAAGCGATAGAAAGCAGTAGAAACAACAAATCCCATTTGATATGAGTAAGATAGATTATAATAAATATAAAGTATCAATCATCATTCCAGTATATAATGCAGAAGAATATCTGGAAGAATGTTTCGCCAGTGTCCTACAACAAAAGCACAAGAATCTGGAAGTCATTCTGGTAGATGATGAATCGACAGACAAATCACCACAAATCATTGAAAGACAATGCAGCCTTGACAAACGATTTATAAATGTCAGAATTTCCAATCACGGACCAGCGTATGCACGCAATATAGGGCTGGATAAAGCAACAGGAGATTACATTCTGTTTCTGGACAATGACGACTTGTTGGCTTCTAACGCTATTTCGAAACTATGCAGAAAAGCCATTCAAAGCAAAGCGGAAGTTGTAGCAGGAAACACGTTGTGTTTTGATGATGACACATGTCATTTATATCGGGAACGATATAACGGAAATGAAAGAGCAATGAACGGGACGGATTACTTTGGACTAACTTTAACCAATGGTTCATATACCGTTATGCTATACAATTACATGTATAAACGTTCCTTTATCGAGAAGCATCATTTAAGATTTGACAGCAATGTAATCCATGAAGATGAGCTTTGGACACCAATGTTTTTGGGAAATGCTATAAAAATCCTTCCAACCAACATCATCCACTACTATTATAGACAAAGGAAAGATTCTTTGTCAAGAAATATACCTCAAAATATTTGGGAAGAAGAATTATCATACATCAGTGCTAAACTCGAAGGTTTTGCTTGTGAACATGGAGAAGAAAAACTTATCGGATTAATGAGCAGAAGAATAAAGCAACTTGAGTCTTATATCTACCGCTCATCACTTACAGAACGGGCACCGTTGCTACCGATTGCTTTTGATGTAAATTTTCAGAGCTGTGAACAGATTGTGGCGAAATGTGTTCAATCCTCTAAATGAAATGCTACCTTTGTACACCTCTTGTACACCTATTTTCTAAACTTTACACTTCGCTCCTTTACCAATGACGAATTCCCCATTTGTGTCATTCTGAACGAAGTGAAGAATCTGTAAAGCGTTAGTTGATGTATTCAGATTCTTCGCTATGCTCAGAATGACACGAATGGGCGTCATCATCGAATCGTTTCACTCAAAGAGTGTTCAGAACTCTGAATGACAAAATAAATAATGGGCGACCGTCATCGAGCCGCCCATTATTATATAAGGTATAGAAAGATTAGTTCTTCATCTTGAATACCAACGTACCACCCTTCACGATGTCTTCGTGGGTGATGTAGTTCTTGGTGTAAGGTTCGCCATTCAAGGTGATGCTTTCCACATATTTGTTTTCTTCCGAAATGCCTTCTGCAATCACGGTGAAAGTCTTGCCGTCTGCCAAGTTGAGGACAATCTTCGGCATCTGAGGAGCACCGAAAATGTAGTTACCGCTTACCGGGTCAACGGGGTAGAAGCCCATCGCTGAGAACATGTACCAAGCTGACATCTGTAAGCATCCGATAAAGTACACTAAGAACAATGGCTGCCACTCATTCGTTAG
>CAYVGA010000108.1:0-6632 GCA_964449855.1 uncultured Lachnobacterium sp. | reverse complement strand
ATAGATAATCTGCTATTATCCGTCAAAAATATAGAAGGAGCTATTGAGGAGAGGCAAATGAGAAATCAGAAAAAAGAAGTGGATGAATTATCATTAAGTATTATTTTTTTATGTCACAACAATAGATGTATTGATCTTTGTATAGAAACTGTTTTAGAACAAGCCATGGAAAATGATGAGATTATAGTTGTAGATGATAATTCAGGGAATGAAACTTTTTCTTTATTACAAAACTATTTTGATGAGAATAGGATTATTTTGATTCGTTCTGATAAAGCAGGTAATCGCTCTCATAATAGAAATTTAGGAGCCCAACTGGCCAAAAATGAAGTTTTAGTTTTCTTAGATGGAGATATAGTATTAGGGAACAAAGGGTTGGATGAGATTCGTAGTGCTTATTTGAAACGTCCGGAAGAGGCTTTTATTGGACAAAAGCATGCAGTTAATTTTGATGAAATGCAATTATATCTTTTTTCGCGTATAGAAAACTATATGGAATTATTAAAAACATACGATGGACGTGAAGTGTTAGCAAATAGTCCATTGTTTCAAGATAAGAGACAGTTTGCGTTCGAAGACGAACAGAATCAAAGTTATAATTGGACATTATATTATACAGGATTAAATACTATTTCAAAAGAGGTTTTTGAGGAAATAGGGGGATTTGATGAGTTTTTTGAAGAGTGGGGGTCGGAGGATATTGACCTAGGATATAGGATTAGCCAAAAATATTCCATTGGTTTTTTAAAGAAATTGCATGGTTTTCATATTCCTCATCATCGTAGTGTTATAAAAAACGAGATTTCAAATATGAAAAATATAAAATATATGCTGAAGAAATATAGGACTTGGGAATTCGAAGTATTAGATAATTTCTTTGGATATGGTTCTTTTCCTACTTTTTATAATATAATTCAGAGTATGCGTTTATTAACCCTTTCAGAACCTAAAATTTCACTAAATAATGGAGAAATCTTTGTTGATATAATAAGTCAGAATCATCCATATGGATATATTTTTTATAAAGAAAATGATGAAACTCAATTTGAAAAGTCTATGTTAGGTTTGTCTATTTTAAGAGATGATAAATCGTTTACAGTTGCATTTGTTTCGGAACACATTTTTATTTATCCAATACTTTTGGCATGTAGAATTTTGCAAGAAGCACTTCGTGTAGCAAAAAAAGTTTATATTTACCCAACAAATGATGCAATACGTTTACCATGGCGAAAAGAGAATGTATTAGAGCCAAGGGCACAAAGGCAACATTATAGATATGAAGTAAATGATATTTTTGCATTTAATTTTGAAAAGCAGGGGGTATATATTGAGGTAACATATATAGAGGGGATATTGAAGTAATAAACGAAAAGAGGGAGGGCTACATAAAACAACAATTACCTATGTAATCAACAGGAAACAATAGAAACACCGATTTTATTTGAAAACGAAATTCAGAAGTTTTTTGAAAATGATAGTATTTCTTTTGAACTATATTCCACAATTTTATGTGGTTCCCCAAATCAAATTGTAAAGGCAATTGATTTATAATGATAAATCACGTAGCAGGGAGATAAGTCTGTTTGTAAGTAAATTAAATAAAATTATCATAGATGCAGTTGATTTTGCAATCGAAAAATTAGAATGTCAAAAATATTTAATGATTCGGAGTAAGTATCATTCGCTTTATAAAAGGTAAGTGATTTTCAGATGGTAGAAGAGGGATATATTTTGTTTATTATAGGGGCTGTTGGTTTTATATTTACAAACTCTTTGGAAGAATTATTGGAACTGCTGAAGAATTTTTTAAAAAAATATTGGTTGTGATAAGTTAAAACGGTGTGTTGGCTTTGGCTGGCATTGCCGTTTTATTTATTATGTTTTCATCTTTTGCTTCGTAAGGAATTAGTGCCATATCTGGTAAGCATTGAAATTTTTAGAGTGCTATAATCAAGTAAATGGCTAAGACAAAAGAGGGTATCAGGGATGGAGAAGATTTATTGTAAACAAAAATAGTTTTCTGTATAATAAATAATGCAAAAAGGAACACCATTGGATGAGGCGGCAGAGGAGATAAGAACATATGCAAAAACGCAAAGCAGGAGAATTGTTAAGAAGGTTTCGATTAGGAAAAAATATATCAGGGAAAAAACTAGGATATGGAGTATGTTCGAAATCTGTGATTTTAAATTATGAAATAGAAAGCCGCCAGATAGACACCTTATTACTGGAATTCTTTTTACAGAGAATGGGAGTGTCGGAAGAGAATTTTGCACTTATGCTTACAGAAGAAGAGTATGCCTACTATACATGGAAATCGGAAGTATATGAAGCAGTTGAGATTGCGGATTGGAATACTTTGGAGAAGCTGTTACAGAAGAAAGAAGCATTGTTTTTGGTTGGAAGTGATAAAATTCAAAATCAATTTTATGCATATATGTATGGGATTTTGGAAGCAAAGAAGTATGCTCGCCATGAAATCGCAGCAGAGTATTTAGCTGCTGCCATAGGGCAGACAATAGGAGACATACATGATGCATTAACAAATGATGTACACCTATCTGTGCAGGAATTACATATCATACTTTTATATCTGCATTATAGTTTATGTGCAAATAAAATGAAAAAAACGACAGCAGAGCAGATGTTTTCCGATTTGAAAACATATATTTTAAGTAGCCAGTTGGATGTAAAAGAAAAGTGCAAAATTTATCCCAAAATGATATGTGTCCGGATGAATCATCAGAAGGAAATCATATCAAATGAAGAGAATAGGAAGTTGTGTGAAAGTGGGATTAGGATATTAAAAGAGTCGATGCAGTTCAATGACATTGTGGAATTGCTTCGTATTTATATTCCATTGCTGGAAGAAAATAGTGAGGAATATTTGTTTTATAAAAAACAAAAGGAAGTATTTGAGGAACTGTTTGTTTATGCAGAAATAGAAGAATGTTTTCGGCCGGAATATATCGTAAGAAAAATTCCTAAAGTCTATGTAATCACAGAGTATCTGAAAAACAAACGGATGGAACAGAACCTGACACAGAATCAAATCAGTGAGGGCATATGTGAGCCGGAGACATATTCACGAATTGAAACAGGGACACGTGCACCATCAAAGACTAACCGCCCGGCGTTGTTGGATAGATTAAATGCAGGGTGGCACTATTTTCGTGGTGAGTTGGAAATGGATAACCTGAAAGCATATCATTTAAGAAGAAAACACAGGCAGGCAGAAATAAAAGATAGATGGCAGGAATCTTATGATATATTGCAGGAAATGAAAATGCATTTAAACATGGAATCGGCAATTAACAGACAGAGTATTTTTAGTGCGGAATCCAGGGCTTTATATCAGTTGAATCGTATTACCGAAAAGGATTATTACAGTAAGCTGCAGGATGCCTTACATCTTACAACAAGCATAGATATCGAAAAAAACACTTTGGTATACTATACGCAAACCGAACTGGAAATCATCGGTGAAATAGGTGTGGTGCTTCGAAAATTAGGAAAAATAGATGATGCTGCTTGTTTATTAGAACATGTATTAAAACAGATGTCGCAAAGCAAGGTACCGTTGAAGTTTCATTGGAATGGTGTGGGATTTGTCAAAAGAGTGCTGGCAGGTGTATATTTTTCCAAAGGAATGTATATGGAAGGATATGAATTAAGAAAAAACGAATATAAAATTGATATCAAGGAAAGAAATGCAGGAAATTTGCCAACAATTTTAGATGGCATGGCGGATGACTTAGAACATATAGGAGAGCAGTATAAAGACATATATATGCTGTTATACCGCTTAACCTATTATGTATCAGATTTTTATGAGATATCTATAGCAAGAGATTTCATAGAAAAATATTATGATAAGTTTGAGTTTAATTATAGATGGTATTAAATGGCTAATCGTTTTCGTGTTTTTCTTTGAAATGTTCCAGTGGTGCAATTGGATATTCTTGTACTTGTGGAGTACTAGTAAGTGCTAAAGTGATACATACCATAATTAAAATAAGACTGCGTAATTTTTTCATTGAAATGTTCCTCCTAAATATTATTGCAATTATAGTAATAATAAATAATTGGTGAAAATGGAATGACGTTTCTGTGGACTTTTTAAATTTTTGTTGGAAAATTTTTAAAAGTTCACAGAAACGTCATTCTTTTTTTGGAAAAAATCGAGTAAGTTATATTCATAAACTACTTACATAAAAATCAAGTAAAAATTAGTCCTATTGATTCGGAAAATTGTCGGCTATGAGATGATGAAATAGAGGATTGTAAGAAGGATAAAAAATGAGATATACATTTGTAAAACAACATGATGCAACAGATTGTGCGGCGGCCTGCATGGCTATGGTCTGTCTGCATTATAAGAAAGAAACTACCATCACCAGATTAAGGGACATGATGGGAACAGATTTGAAGGGGACGAATTTAATAGGACTTTCCAAATGTGCGGATGAATTAGGATTTGTGTCTCAGGCAGTGCGTGTAGACAGGGAAGGATTTTTAAGTAAATATACGCTTCCGGCGATAGCTAATGTTATTACAAAAGAGGGATTATCTCATTTTGTGGTTATCTTCAAGATTACAGACAAATATGTCATTGTGGGTGATCCTGCAAAGGATTTGGAGCGATTGGAGATAGAGGAATTCTATAAGAATTTTACAGGAGCTATACTTTTATTGAAACCAAATGAGAGATTTACAGGCGGAAAACTCAAGGGAACAAAGATGTTTGACAGATATGTAAAGTTGTTGTTTCCGCATAAGAAATTATTCATATATACGATTCTTGCCTCGTTTCTTATAACGGTGCTGGGGATTCTGTCTTCTTTGTTTAATAACATCATTTATGATGAGATTTTGCCTTATCAGCAGAAAGACGTGCTGAAAATTATGCTGGTGGTGTTCTTGGGAATTTCCCTTACGCAGATTGCAGTCAGCTTTATTCGCCAATGGATGCTGATTCATTTGTCTATGAAAATCGACATTCCGCTGATGCTGGGATATTTCGAGCATGTGTATAAGCTGCCGATGAAGTTTTTCGCTTCCAGAAAAACAGGGGATATTACCACTCGGTTTTCGGATGCATTTACCATAAAAAATATTTTTACGAATATTGCTTTGTCGCTCATTATGGACATATCTATGGCACTGATTACCGGTGTGATTTTGTCCCAGATGAACATGAAATTGTTTGGAATTATCCTGTTTATGACTTTGATTAGTATTATATTGGTGTTTATCTTTAAACAGCCATATAAGAAAATCAACGAAGAACAGATGCAGCAGGCAGCGATTTTGAATTCGGAAATTATTGAGGGATTGAGAGCTGTAGAAACCATCAAAGGGAATGCCAATGAAGAAACCGAGCTGGAATGTATAGAACGGGAATACATCAAATCTCTACGAATTAGTTATAAAGAAAGCATGTTGTCCAATGCACAGGGTACGATTTCCAGTGTGATATCGGGAATTGGAAATCTGGTACTGGTTTATGCAGGCATTACCGGTGTTATCAATGGAGATATGACTCTGGGCAGTTATATGGCATTTTCTACATTGGCAGGATATTTTATGGAGCCGATTGGAAATCTGGTAAACCTGCAGTTATCCATTCAGGAAGCCAATATTTCCATGAAACGTCTTTCGGAGATTTTGGATTATGAAAGAGAACACGGGATGGAAGATGATATGGAAGCGGATCACATGTACCAGGAAATAGAAAAAGTGGATGGCGATATTTCATTCAGCCATGTGACTTTTCGGTATGGAAATCGAAAGCCGGCATTATCGGATGTGAGTTTTACAATTCCGAGAGGAAAAAAAGTGGCTATGGTAGGGGCAAGCGGCAGTGGAAAATCAACCATTGCAAAATTGCTGTTGAAATACTACGAGCCGGAAAGTGGCGAAATCACCATTGATGGTGTGGATATCAAGGATTATAGAAATGATTCCCTGCGTCGTGTGATTTCCTATGTACCACAAAACATAGAGCTGTTTTCCAAGAGTATTTTTGATAATATTCGCGTTTGTCGACAAAATTCGACATTAGAGGAAGTAAAGGCAGCAGCAAAAGCAGCGGATGCCCATGAATTTATCAAAAAACTGCCAATGCAGTATTACACATTTCTAGAAGAAGCAGGAAATGGTTTGAGTGGCGGTGAGAAACAGAGAATTGCTCTTGCCAGGGCATTTCTGAAAGAAAATGAGTTTTATATCATGGATGAAAGTACCAGCAATTTGGATTTTGCGACGGAGAATATTATTTTTGACATGATATATAACAGGTTTCGAAATAAATCCATGCTGATTATTGCCCACAGATTAGCTACGGTAAAGAACTGTGATTTGATTCTTGTTTTGGATAAGGGGCAAATCGTGGAGCAGGGAACTCATCAGGAACTCTTGGAAAAACAAGGGCAGTATTATCGGTTATGGGAGATGCAGCAAGGGAATTTCAAAATTAAAGAGGAAGAAAGTGCTGTGTCAAATGTAGAGGAACTCATGGAGGAAGACGAGGATGGTGTCATGAGTTATACGTAGATGGGATGTAAAAAGCTTACATATATACTGAAGTCGGTTGCAAACGATGGAGGAAAACAAAACGAAAAGAAAAGGAG
>CAYVGA010000107.1:0-6668 GCA_964449855.1 uncultured Lachnobacterium sp. | reverse complement strand
GTTTATTTCACATTTTTCACTTTCAGCATGTTTTTTCCAAAAACTTTACACAATTTATGCATGCTAATAAGCAGATTTTTATTTTTGAGATGCCTATTATTTCAAATTGCATATAATTCAGCATGTTTATTTCACATTTTCCACCTTCGACATGCTTCTCACCTTAAACTATTCACATTTGTGGCATGTTCATTTCAAATTTCGTGATTTCAGATTGCTTTTGAAAATTTCTCGTAAATTCTTCGGCAGCTGAATAATTATGCTTTCTCTTATTCTAAATGAAACATCTCTCGAATCAACTTCAAGTTCTCCCGCATCCCCTCAAGATAACTATCTGCCTTATACTCCCCTCGATTCAATGGGTCGAGATAAATGACTTCCACATCTGCTTCCTTTTGGACCAGTTCGCACATGCTTTTTCCATAAAGTTCTTCCGCAAAA
This sequence comes from uncultured Lachnobacterium sp., assembly GCA_964449855.1. Lineage (GTDB taxonomy): Bacteria > Bacillota > Clostridia > Lachnospirales > Lachnospiraceae > Roseburia. Next base: position 6,227 of record CAYVGA010000107.1, on the reverse strand, counting down.
ATATACTTCACACCATGCGTTTCAATCACGTTTAACACTTCTGCAACCTCACCTGCACTGACCTGACGTTCTTCATCCAAGTCCATGCAAAAGGCGGCCTCCAATCCCAATTCCTCTGCTACATAATCATAAGCACAGTGGAACAGAATGACCTCTTTGTCTTTGGTTAACGTTAACAATTTCTCCTGTTCCGTCTGAAGCTCCTCCAATTTTCCGTCATAAATATCTGCATTTGCAAGAAAACTTTCAGCCGCATCAGGGGCCATGGATGCCAGACCATCTGCAATATTTTCTATCTGCTTACGATATTTTTTTACACTCATCCATGCATGGGCATTCACATCATGATTGTATCCATCATGTGTATCTTCCGAATCCATATCATGCACTTCCGTCTCATTCTCTCCCACACGATACTCTTCTTCATCATGGATATGCACTGACTCCGGCTCATGTTCGTCCTCATGCACACCTTCTATTTCATGGGTATGCACATCCTCATCATGCCCATGTTCGTCCTCTTCACACAAAAGCTCGATTCCCTCACAAGCTTCAATCACCATCAAATCCGGATACTGCTTTGCAATATCCTCCATAAAAGATTCTATTCCACCGCCATTGATAATAAATACATCTGCTGTTGATAAAAGTTTCATATCTGCCGGTGTCAATTGAAAATCGTGCAAACATCCTGTCTGTGGTTCGCTTAAATTCTGCAGAGTTACCCCATCCGTATCTCCAATAACATTCATTGCCGCGATATACATCGGATAAAATGATGTCACTACTACAAAATCTTCTTCTACACTCTGATTCTGACTTACATAAACATTCGTAAAACCAAAACTTACTATCAAGATACTCAGAAGAAGAACGAATACAAATACATACTTGTTTTTCATATAAATTTAATTCTTTCTAATACTTCTTAACTTTTCAAATTCATAAAGAAATTTAAAATTATCTCTTTTTCGCTTTTTTCCCTGCTCTTGCATTCGTCTTTGCAGCTTTCTTTTCCTGCAATTTCTTTGTTTTTTTCGCAGTTTCTTTTCCAGCAGCTTTCCAACGAAGCTTACGCTGTTTTTCCGGCTCTGTCACATTCGCTTCTGCAACCAGTCCTGCATTCTCGGCAGATTCGGCAGATTCTGCAATTTCCGCGTCACATTCTCTCGCTGTTATTCTCTCATCCGCATCCTCTTCATCTGCTTCCGGTAATACCAAGGAATCAATCAGCTCCCAGATTTCTTCTCTGCCCTGTTTTGTTTCTGCGGAAAATGGAATCATAATGGTATCTTCTTCTACCTTTAATGTATCTGCGATCATCTTCATATGTTTTGAAACAGCACCACGCTTAATTTTGTCCAATTTTGTTGCAATGATGATAGGTGCAAACCCCTGCTCCACCATCCAGTCGTACATCAGACAATCGTTTTCCGATGGCTCATGACGAATATCAATCAACAGGAATACAGCTTTTAACTTCGTCGATGTGTGCAGATATCTTTCAATCATCTTACCCCATTTTGCCTTGATTTCCACATTGGCATTCGCATAACCATATCCCGGCAAATCCACTAAATACATTGCATCGTTTATATTATAAAAGTTAATGGTCTGTGTCTTGCCCGGCTGTGCAGATGTACGTGCCAACGATTTGCGATTCATCAATGCATTAATCAAAGAGGATTTTCCTACATTTGATTTTCCTGCAAAAGCTACTTCATAATGTGGATTATCCGGAAAAGTACTTGTAATACCACATACAGTTTCTAAATTTACATTCTTAATTACCATGTCAAACTCCTTCCTTTCATTCTAACAACATAACAACTAAAATATCACTTCAAATGATTTTGCAAATAAAACTTACATATCTAAAAATATCCCATACCATTAAAATTACATTTTCAAATATCTAAATTTTATATTATTTATAAGATTCGGGTGCCGAAAGGTACTATCAAAACTTGTATTGGCAAACTACACAAATACCATGTAAAACTTTAAAAATACCTTTTAACACCCGAATCCTTATAATTATAAAATTTAAGGCGGTCATAAAATGAAATGTATCGTAACTACAAAAACGAAACAACTGCTTAAATATTTCATTTTACGACAGTCCTATTTCCTACTTCACAAGTGCAATTTCTAACACTTGATCCAATTTTTCCACCAGCACAATATGCAAACCTTTTTTGATTTCATCGGAAATCTCATGCAGGTCTTTTTCATTCTTGGCTGGTATACATACAGTTTTCATGCCCGCTGTTTTTGCAGCAAGTAGTTTTTCTTTTAAACCACCGATCGGAAGCACACGGCCTCGTAAAGTGATTTCACCGGTCATCGCTACATCCGCACGCACCGGCTGTTTGATAACTGCAGATAATACTGCCGTCGCCATCGTAATTCCGGCAGAAGGACCATCCTTTGGCACTGCTCCTTCCGGAATATGTATGTGAATATCATGCTCTGCAAAAAAATCTTTATCAATATGATATTCCGGGCTAATGGAACGAATGTAACTGATACCTGCCATTGCAGATTCTTTCATTACATCTCCCATCTTACCTGTAAGCTTCACTTCGCCTTTTCCCGGCATAATATTCACTTCGATTTCCAATGTTGTACCACCAACACTGGTCCATGCCAGACCACGAACAACTCCGATTTCATCGGTATCATTCTTTTCCTCCTGGCTGTATTTTTCTTTTCCTAAAAATTTCACCAGATTGGTATCCGTCACACGGATTTTTTCTTTTTTATTCTGATAAATTTCTCGCGCCGTCTTACGGCAGATTTCTCCCAATTTACGCTCTAAGCCACGCACACCGGCTTCTTTGGTGTAACTGCGGATAATCTTTGTCAATGCCTTATCACTAATCATTAACTGTTCCGGTTTGATTCCATTTTTCTGAAGCTGCTTTGGAATCAGATGCTCTTTCGCGATATGGAATTTTTCGTTTTCCATGTAACTGGATACTTCAATAAGTTCCATACGATCCAACAGTGGTTTTGGAATATTCTGCATTTCATTTGCCGTTGCAATAAATAATACCTCTGATAAATCCAACGGAATTTCCACATAATGATCACGAAATCTATTATTCTGCTCCGAATCCAAAACTTCTAAAAGGGCTGCAGAAGTATCCCCTTTGTAGTCACTGCTGACTTTATCAATTTCATCCAAAAGCATCAAAGGATTTTTCACACCTGCTGTACGCAGAGCATTCGCAATACGTCCCGGCATTGCACCTACATAGGTACGTCTGTGTCCTCGGATTTCTGCTTCATCACGAACACCACCAAGACAAATACGTACATATTCTTTATCCAATGCTTTTGCTACAGAACGTGCAATACTGGTTTTACCGGTTCCCGGCGGTCCTACCAAACAAATAATCGGACTCTCGCCTTTATTAGTAAGATTACGTACTGCTAAAAATTCCAGCATACGCTCTTTTACTTTTTCCAAACCATAATGGTCTTCATCCAAAACTGCCTGCGCATGGTCAATATCATTGTTGTCCTGTGACATCTTATCCCATGGCATTTCCAAAAGCGTTTCAATGTAACCACGGCTTACATTGCTTTCGGATGAATTGGAATTGATGCTTTTAAAACGAAGCACTTCTTTTTTGATGCGATCCTTTACTTCCTGTGACGCTTCTAATTTCTTCATGGCTTCCAAATAGCCATCTGCATCGGACTGTGTATTTGCCTCACCCAATTCTTCCCGAATTACCGTCATCTGCTCACGAAGAATGTAGTCTTTTTGATTTTTATCAATACGCTGTTTTACTTTATCCTGAAAATCTTTCTGGATAGCCATTACATCAATTTCACGGAATAAAAGTGCCAACAGTACTTCATAGCGCTCGCCCATACTGTTCGCTTCTAAAATATGCTGCTTATCTGCATAATTCACCGGAAGCGTATTGGATACATAATTCATTAATTTTGTTAAATCTCCAATCGTATTTGCCTGTTTAATGACATCCGGTGACATCTTCCCATGCAGCTTTACATAACGCAGAAAATTATCTCGAATACTTTTATGCATCGCTCGTTTCGCGGTATCCGGCAAGTGTTCTTCGACTTCCTCCAAATACTCTACTTCCGCAGCCAAATATGCCTCAGATTCACCAAATCCCAGAATTCTTGCACGATTTACGCCTTCTGCAAGCACACGAACAATATTATTCTGCATCTTAATAACCTGTTTGATATCTGCCACGGTGCCGATTTCAAATAAATCATCCAGCTTTGGAGTATCCACCTCTGTATCACGTTGTGTCACCAGATAAATTTTTTGGTTTTCATTCATGGCAGTTTCAATTGCCTTGATTGATTTGTCACGGCTGATATCAAAATGGGCAACCACGCCCGGTAATACGGTCATGCCTCTTAAAGCAATTGCTGGTATCGTTATCATAATTTTTCCTCTACCAAATCTTTGGTAATCACACAATTCGAAATACTGTTATCCGAAGGAACGGTATACATCAAATCCAACATAACATTTTCCATAATTGCACGAAGACCTCTTGCCCCTGTTTTTCTTTCTAATGCTTTATCTGCGATAGCTTCAAGTGCCTCGTCTTCAAAGGTTAAGCCAACACCATCTAATTCCAAAAGTTTTGTATACTGTTTTACAAGAGAGTTCTTTGGTTCCTGTAAAATGCGGATAAGTGCGTCTCTGTCAAGATTATCCAAAGAAACCGTTATCGGTACTCGGCCGATAAACTCCGGAATCAGACCAAATTTCACAAAATCCTGTGGAAGTGCATGCTTGAACGCTTCACCCACGTTGATATCATGCTTACTGTGTACTTCTGCATTAAAACCAATGGATGCAGTATCCATTCTTTTTTCAATGATTTTTTCCAATCCGTCAAACGCACCACCACAAATGAAAAGAATGTTGGTCGTATCAATTGGAATAAGTTCCTGCTGTGGATGTTTTCTTCCACCCTGTGGAGGTACCGATGCAACTGTACCTTCTAACATTTTGAGTAATGCCTGCTGTACACCTTCACCGGATACGTCTCTTGTAATCGAAACATTTTCGGATTTTTTCGTAATCTTATCAATTTCATCGATATAAATAATGCCATGCTCTGCACGTTCAATCTCATAATCAGCTGCCTGAATGAGTTTGAGCAGAATATTTTCTACGTCTTCACCAACATAACCGGCTTCGGTCAATGTAGTTGCATCTGCAATTGCAAATGGAACATTGATGATACGTGCCAAAGTCTGTGCCAGTAATGTTTTACCGGAACCGGTTGGTCCAAGCATAAGCACATTACTTTTCTGTAATTCTACTCCTAAATTATTTCCTGCAAGCACTCGTTTATAATGATTGTAAACAGCAACAGATAATACCTTTTTGGCCTGTTCCTGTCCAATTACATAATCATCCAAAAATGATTTTAATTCTTCTGGTTTCAACAAATTGATTTCTTCTTGGATACTGGAAGTTTTTTCTCCATCCCCAAATTCATCTTCATCTACAATTTCTGCACAGATATCTACGCAAGAATAGCAGATAAATGCATTATTGGGACCAGAAATCAGTTTTCCGCCAACCTGATCCTGTGTTTTTCCACAGAAAGAACAGCGAATTACGTCATTTTTCTTTCCTGCCATATTTGTATGTCTCCTGGATTCTATATACTAGCGTTTTGTAATAACGCCATCGATAAGACCATATGCCAATGCTTCTTCTGCACTCATATAGTTATCTCTTTCTGTATCTGCTGCAATCTGTTCGTATTCTTTTCCTGTGTTTGCAGCCAAAATATCATTTAATTTTTTTCTGGTTTTTAAAATATGTTCTGCCGCAATCTGAATTTCAGTTGCCTGACCTTTTGCACCGCCAAGTGGCTGGTGAATCATAATTTCTGCATTTGGAAGTGCATAACGTTTTCCTTTTGTGCCACCTGCTAAAAGGAATGCTCCCATACTTGCAGCCATACCAATACAAATAGTAGAAACATCACATTTGATATACTGCATTGTATCATAAATTGCCATACCGGCAGTTACGGAACCACCTGGGGAGTTGATATATAACTGAATGTCTTTTCCCGGATCTTCTGACTCGAGGAATAAAAGCTGTGCCACAACGAGACTAGCTGTTGTTTCATTTACTTCTTCTCCAAGGAAAATAATTCTATCTTTTAATAAACGGGAGTAAATATCGTAATTTCTTTCTCCTCTGC
>CAYVGA010000106.1:0-6876 GCA_964449855.1 uncultured Lachnobacterium sp. | reverse complement strand
TGCAGCTTCACTATGGTGTAAAACGTGATAACAACCAGAGCATCTTCCGTAAACTCGGACCAGACGCTGGTATCGACTGTATCTCAAACTATACACCATCATCTGAAATGGCTGATTTCTTAAATGCATTAGCAGGCACAGATCAGTTACCAAAGACTATCCTTTACTCATTAAACCCAATCGATAACGCTGCTATCGGAACTATCCTTGGATGCTTCCAGGATTCTTCTTGCGTAGGCAAGATTCAGCAGGGTTCTGCTTGGTGGTTCAATGATAACAAACAGGGTATGATTGACCAGATGGTATCTCTTGCAAACCTTGGATTACTTGGAAACTTCATCGGTATGTTAACAGACTCTCGTAGTTTCTTATCATACACAAGACATGAATATTTCCGTCGTATCGCTTGTGAACTTATCGGTGGATGGGTAGAAAACGGTGAATATCCAAACGATGAAAAAGCATTAGAAAAGATTGCAAAAGGTCTTGCTTATAACAACGCAGTAAGATACTTTAATTTTGATCTTGAAACAAAATAGAAACGTAGCTGGTTAGCCAAGTGTAAGGATATAAATAAACGCGGTGCATGCTCATATGTAACCGCGTTTTATTTATATCATTAGGAAACATCCTGATGTATTGAAGTAATAAAGTTTTTATGTCTTTCCTATGAAATAAAAAATATTCTGCTAAGGATGCCTGGTTTGCAGAGAACTTGCAAAGCGATGAAGAGGTGCGAAATCCCGGAATATGAGCGTACTTGGTTGAATTTATGCATATTGGAGGAAATATGGGGTTTATAAAAAAGAAAGTAAATAATGAGTATTTGACTGCATTATATGAATTAGAAGATGCGGATTATGAAAAGGGTTCTGCTGAATTGCAGAAATTACATAAATGTTTAACAGATGCACATACAAGTGTAGAAGATATTTTTAAGAAAAATCTATCATCCTTAATTTATACGAACGGATTGGATTTACAAGTAAATAACCATATGCACAATTTGACCAATATGGCAGGTCAGGTAAATGACGCAACACAGATTATTTTAGAGGTTGCGAAAAATACAGCATATGTTGCAGAAGAAGTAAGAGAACAACAGGAGCAGTTGACGGTAACAATTGCTGAAACTGCGACTGATAGTGATAGAGTATATTCGAAAATAGAGGATGGCCAAAATGAGTTAACCAATATTAAGGGTTTATCCGAAGAAACAATGGAAATGTCCAGACAGACAGAAAACGATATGAATGCTCTGCTGGATGTAGTAAACCATATGAATGAAGTAATCTCCGGTATCAATGCCATCTCAAATCAAACCAATTTATTGGCTCTGAATGCTTCGATAGAAGCTGCAAGAGCAGGTGAAGCCGGCAGAGGATTTGCGGTTGTTGCAGAAGAAATTCGAAAGCTGGCAGAGCAGACACAGGGGATGACAGCCACTATGGCGAATTTTTTGGAAAATATTCGTGAGGCATCCCAAAAATCCACAAAGAGTGCTACGGATACCGTAAATTCTTTAAATTTAATGTCAGAGAAGATTGGAAAAATCTGGGATATTAATGAAGAAAATATGGGTAACATGAGACAGATTACTTCCAATATGACCTCCTTTGCGGCAGCAAGTGAAGAAATTAATAGTTCGATGGTTGAGTTAGGAAACCAAACGGTTGAGGTATCAAACCAGTGTGAACAGTTATTAGAGACAACAGAGCAGATGGGTGGTTTAACTGATAAAGTCATTAAAGCTATTCAGCCATTTTATAATCTGCAGTCAGAATTGGATCAGTCAATCGGTATGGTGCATACTTTGGATAAATATCCGATATTCCATAGGGATGAACGTACGATAGCGATGTATATAACATGGATTGGTGTTACGCATCAGAACTGGATTACAGAACTCGGAAATATGATAGATGCAAGGGAATGTGTTCCGATTGAACTGGATATCAAAAAGAGTACATTTGCACGAGTATGTCCGGTATTTGAACCTTATGAAGATGCTGCAAAACCAATTTGGAAAAAACTTATTGAAAATCACAAAAAGACTTATGAATTAGGAAAGAAAGCATACGATGCACTTTCGAGAAATAACTATGGAGAAGCAAAGAATCTTCATGGTGAGATGAAAAAGTTAGAACAGCAGTTTAATAAAGATTTAGAAGCGGTAATGGAAATACGCTTAAAAGAAGATTTTTCAGATTTGAAAAAACAGATAAGAACTTTGTTGATTTAATTTAAAATGATTTTTGGTTAATAGTAAACCTGCACAGCTAAAAAGTTGTGCAGGTTTTTATGTTGCAGGAAGAAAGTGAAGTTATAGGTAATTTTGTATAAAAGCATTGTTGACAAATGTAAACAACATGGGTTATCTGCATAGAGATTATATTTGGGGATGCTTACGAGTGCTGTGTCTGGTTATCCATTGGTACAATCCTATTGTTTGGTATGCGGCTGTTTTGTCCCGAAATGATGCGGAACTGGAAAAACGATGAAAGAACGTATATCATTGATTGTAAAAAAACCGAAAATGAGAATGTATACATTAATTGTGGTTATGCTTGTTTCTATTTTTTGTATAGGCTGTATCTTCACAGGGGCAAAGAATGACAAAAACAACGACAAAACAGAGTTAGATATTTCAACAGAGAATACGGAAGAATCGGATAATTCTGTAAATAGTATAGAAAGTGAAACGATTGAAAATGTATTGTTTTACGAAAGTTTGTCAGAAGATATGCTTATCACGGATGTAGAAGTGAACAATAGAGTATTGCAACTTTTACAGGATGAAAAGAAATTGATTGATACAATTGAGTCAAGCTGTGCAATGAATTTTGAGGAGCGTATACAGGTAGATGGAGCTTTTTATTATAGAGTGTTAGAAACAGATAGCTGGAGTTATTATGAAAATATTGCAAGGAATTATTATTCGGAGGATTATTTCCAAGAAAAATTTGTGAAGAAATATCTGGAGGAACATAAGCTTTTCGTAGAAGAGAATGGGAAGCTATACCGTGCGGCAGCGGACGGGATAACTGTAGCATTTATAAAAGGTAGTGAACAGGTTTGGAAAGTGGATAAGGATACCTATTATGTAACAATACTAGCATACTCTGTAGGTGGAGGTTATTTTACAGAAGGATATCGTATCTGCCCATCAGAACATAATCCGTATGGTTTTGAAATTGTAGACAAACCATTTGTGGAGAGCAATAAAAAGAAGTTTTTCTATTCTGCAGACCTTATAGATGACGGCATAGCTGAAGAAATTACAGTTAGTATCATAGATGGAAACGAAGAGAAAGATACACGGATTAAAATCAGAGTATATAATACGGTGACATCAACTTTATTATATGAAACGGAAATGCAGCCTCGTTCAAATTTGGGAGAAGAGTATTATATAAATTCTTACAAAGGTCAGAAATATCTTATGCACTATAAATTAGATATCGAATCGGATAAAGCTGTTTATGAATATGAAGTATTTCATTTAAGTGAAACCGGAAAAAAGATTCTTTATGATACAAATACAGTTGAAATTTCATTCACAAATGTGGAGGAAGTGGATATCGGTGCGTGGAAAACTTTTGCAGAAGAAAAGCACATGTATTTCGATGATGCATGTTTACTGATGGGGACATACGGTCAGCGTTTGGAATATAGTACAGATATAGAAATGGTGACATATCTTGAAGATCTGCAATGGCTGCTGGTTGAGGATGATATGGAAGATATTGCAAAAGATCTTGACATTCTATTGAAAGAAATACAGAGTTCGTTTGAGGATTAATAGAAAAAAGCGAGAATATCAATTGAGATATTCTCGCTTTTTAAAATTAGAGTTTAGATTATTGAATATCCAAATGGATTTGCAATTGCATATACAGGCTCTCCCTTTTTGCACATTGGGCATTCCTCTGCTCGGGAGATGCGGTAGTCTGGTAAATCTTTTACAGAGAATAAGGAGTAAATAGGTTTGCCAAAACATGTATTTCCTACACTAAATACGCTGCAAACACCTCTTACTTTTGCACCATAGTACTTGATTGCTTCAGCGGTTTTTGCAATCGTTTGTCCGGTTGCAGCAGTAGCTACTAAAATAATAACGCTCTTTCCTTCTAACATAGGTTTGGTATTGTCGCGGAAGATATACTGTCCGGCTGAGCTCAGTTCCGTTGAGATTACATTGATTGCTTTATAGGTATTAACATTAAGAATACCATTTTTTGTCAATTCATCTGCAAGATATGCACCAATAACCAGAGTGCCTTCCATACAAATGATAGTATCCACTTCAGTTGTAGGAGGGATTTTTTTGGCGAGTTCTAAAGCTGCTGCATGAGATTCGTGCGTACGGCTCTTAATAGCGGTCATATCCAGATAGTAATTAGAGTGAGCATTCGGTGTAACAAAGTGACCTGGAATTGCTCTTAAGATAACATCTGGATTTTCTTTCATAGTGATTAAGATTCTTTCTTGCATAATTGTGTCCCCCTCTTGTTGTCTAAATTGTGCGACAATTATATAATTATATTTTAAAGTATTATGCAATTTAATGCAATATATATTTGTTGTGTGGCAAAAAAACTTATAGTAAGATAATGATTTGGGTTCAATATTGATTTAATTTTAATAATATTAAACTTGACTTTAATATTATTAAAGTATATAATAAAATTACAAATAAAAGTTAAAGAAAAATGTAAAAAATTAAAAGAAAGGCGGTGGCCGGGATGAAATCTATACCAGATTGGATGACAGAGTTGGAAACGGACGAACTAAATTTTATAAAAAAATTCGTACTTGCATCTGGCTCGCTAAAAGAAATGGCAGAGATTTATAAAGTAACCTATCCGACAGTACGAGTTCGACTAAATAATATTATCGAAAAGATAAAAATGGCGGAAGAAAATAAAGAAGATCCTTATGTAAAACTAATTAAAAAACTAGCTTTGGAGGAGAAAATTGATTTTGATGCCGCCACGATGCTGATTCGGGAATATAGGGAAAAGAAGGGGGAATTGTAGTGGGAGATTTATATACTATTTTAAACGTGCTCATGTGGATACTTCTATTTATTGCTCGATTTGCTGTTGACAAAATGGTGGATACATCAAATACGAAAGTACGTTTTTTGCTGATATTATTGAATATGGTGCTATACACGGGTTTTGTGGGGATATACATATATCTGACTTATCAAACCGCATTGCATAATGTAAATATTGGAATGGAGGACTTTTACAAGGATATTCTTGTAGGATTTTTGACGATTAATTTCGCACTGATGTTGGTGGCTGTTTTATACTTTTTCATATGTAAAAAGCGTAAGATTTCTGATTTGGATAAAATGAAATTAAAAGACCTGTAGTAATAAAAGGAAGGAGATTTTTATGAAAGCTTTCTTAAGAAATATTTTGGTTGGTATAGTGTGTGTGTTGATTTTGCTTGGAATTGGATTTTGGGTGTTTGCTAAGACTTCCGAACCAAAAGAAGGGGTTTTATATGTAGCAGATGATGTAACTTCGGCAGAAATTGTCTATGGAGAAAAGGTATATTCACTAGAACATAAGCAGATGGAGGATTTGGCAGAGTTTTTTAGAAAGTTGAAAGCTGCAGAATATGATATTGATACCGGAGAAGAAGACAAAGGTATCATTGTAAAATTCTACGTAGATGAAACGGAGTGGGCGAAGTTCGGTATTACAGACAAAGAGACCATATTGTCTTATGCGATGGGTGATGATGCAACAATAACCATTTACAAAACGGAAACAGATATGGAAACATATCTCTTGGAGTTTATAGAGAAAATAGAAAGATAATAAATAAGCGCTGTGGTTGATGTGGTTAAAAAATCACAGCGTTTTCTGTTGGCTTGCATGCTTATTAGAAATCAGTTAAAATAGAAAAATAACATGGAATATTTGATATGAAACCGGAAAGAGAGAATTTGACTCATTGATTTCGGAAACTCTACTGGAGCGTTTGGGAAAAACGACCAATCGTTTTGAGTGCGTATTAAATGATGAAGACTACTATTATATATTTTAAGAGAAAACATTGTAAAGGCTGTAGACGATGGAAAGCTGGAAGAAGCAAAAAAGTATCTGAGACAGAGTTATGCTATGGCAATTTTGACAAAACAAAATGAGCATGCAGAGGTTACAAAGAATATCTATAAAGATTATTTCGGAGAAGATATTTATGGTTTGGTCCAATCTTTAAAGGTTGCTTATTCAGGATTATCCCCATATAACTCAATCTGAGAATCGTAAGAGATAATAGATATTTGTGATAGGGTGTTTGTATTTGTGCAACTGATAGTGAACACCACTAATAAGGATAAAAAAAGTTTCATAAGTTTATTGTGTTTCATAAATACCGTCTGGAAATAAAATAATAAATGAGTAACAGAATGGTTTTATATGAAGTAATGTAGAAAGACCATACCAAAATCGGTTAAAAAAGTTAACCGATTTTGGTATGGTTAATTTTGTGTGGGGATGTAATAATATGCGTGTAGACAACACAAGATGAGTTGCAGAAGAGAGGAAAGAGCAAATGAAAAAGTCCTATTATAATTTTCTGTTTCCGGGAGAAGATGGAAAAACAATTTTATATAATTCAAGAACAGGTGCGATGGCTGAATTGGATGTAGAGCATACAAAGCAATTTAAAAATTGGACAGAGGCAGAGTTGGAAGAGAAAGTACCAGAGTTTGCAAGTGCGTTATACGAAAATGGATATATGATAGCTGATGAAGTGTCGGAATTGGATATGATTCGATATGATATGCTGCGAGTTAGATATGGAAATCATTCTTGTAGCGTTGTTATTGCACCTACGCAAAATTGTAATTTT
>CAYVGA010000105.1:0-6881 GCA_964449855.1 uncultured Lachnobacterium sp. | reverse complement strand
TGTTCTGGTTGTATGTCTTTACTGTAGCACTTGTTACAGAGTCAACACCTTCCACGCCTTCAGCTTCGTAGAACTCATCATAAGGAATGTTCATAAGAACATAACCACCTGTTGGTGCTGCAACCAATGCACTCTTTGCATCATTAACTTCCTTAAGTGCTGCATCTACTTCATCCTGAGTTGCATCAGCATCATCTAAAACTTTGTTTGCAGATGAGATAGCTTCCTCCAAAGCAGCCCAACTTTCAGAAGTATAATCAGCTTCATTTAAAGAGCTAATGTCTACAGCCGTCTTCAAAACACTCTTGTCTACAGCCACTTCCTCCACAGCTGCATCTTCTAATGCAGCTGCAACTGCTGAAATAATAGCATTGGAAGAACATGTTGCATTAGATACTGCATCCACTCCTTCAACCCCATTCTTCTCAACAATCTGGGCAGCTACACCTGCTTTACTGCCTCTTCCATTTAATGCTCTCTCGTTGTAGCTTACGTTGTCATCACCTCCATAGGTATTCCCTTCAGAAAAAGCTACACTTGTGATTTTTCCACTTGTAATCACAGTATCAATACTAAGATCATAAGCCACAAAATCTTCCCATTCATCTGGCAATACTGTGACTGTCTTAGTATAAGTTCCATCTTTATAAGTCGTTGTTCCCTCTGCTGCAAAAACAGACACTGGCATCATACTTACTAACATGGTGAAAGCCATTACCCAAGACAGTACTTTTGTCTTTTTCATTTTAATTCTCCTTTCATAATAATAAATTTATTAGTAATGACTGTCATCAGAACATGCACTCCCTATTTTCCTTAACAGTCATAGACTAACCATAACATCTACAAATTTACATGTTTTTCATTTCTAAATTCCTAACCAAAGAAACAAAAGGAATAAAAGTAATGCTCGAAGCAATGTAAACCACAACTCATTTCCTTTTACTATTCCTACTCCACAATGGATGTTTGACCTTGGACATGTATCCATACATTTCTGGCACTGGAAACAGTCTCCCATCACTGCCATACTTCCTTCTTCCGAAAGTTCCAGATTGGAAGGACAATTTCTTGCACAGGCACGGCATCCCGGAATGCAGTTTTCACGATTTCTGTGAGGCGAAAATGCCGGTAAAACCGGAAGCAATGAAAATACTGCTCCCATCGGACACAGAAAACGACAGAAGAACCTTTCCTGAAAAAACATTCCAATCAGAATAAGCACGAAAAGTACAATTCCAACTGTGTATTTTTTCAGTTTGAAATTCCCTGCAATGAGAAGCGAAAAAACATCCCAAGGACTGTACCCCTGCGTTTTTGAATAAATACCTGCATAACAAAGCAATATAATTGCTATCAGTACGACATATTTCAATAGTACTAATTTTTTTGCCATTCCTTCTTTCATTTGAATTGGTTTTTTCTTTAATTTTTTACAAACACCTGTATAAATTGCATGAGCTGCATCTCCTAAAGTTCCGAATGCACACGCAAATCCACAGAAAAATCTTCCAAACACAAATGTATATATACAAAGTGCGATCAATACTTTTACAAAAGGATTTGATGCTATCAGTTCGCCTGCTCCAAGTCTGGTAAATATGTATTTCACTCCCGAAAATGCTACCGTAAACGCTGACGGAACTAAAATAAGAAACAACAACTGAATCAATGCTCTTACCGTACCATGCAGCATTTTCTTTTGTTTTGCATTCATATTTTTAAATTCAAATTTCTTCATCTTACTTTACCGCCTGTTTCAATGCCTGCTCCACAGCATCCCGGATTCCAACCGAGCTGAATGTTGCTCCGCTTATTGAATCGACCTCTATACCCTGTGATTGAAGGATGTCATAAATGATATCTTCAGCCATAATCAGATACGCTTCATCTTCATATTCTGCTGAAAGAATATTTATCTTGGTCATTTCTCCATTTTCAACCAACACTTCCAGCGATATATTTCCACCATAGCCCTCAGCTTCCCCCATATAGGTTCCATCTTTATAAAGAGAATCATTGGCCTGTTCTTCCTGCACAATTTCGACCAGCATATTGAGTCTGGCGATTTCTTCATCCTTGCTTCTTTCTTCCAGCTTTGTATTGTATCCAAACAATATTCCAATTATCATCATCATACTGATTACTCTGATTGGGAATTCCTGCATGTTTCCTTCCTCTCAATTCCTACATATTTTCGTGATTATTGACGCAGTGCACTCTCCAGAGCTTTTTCGCACGCCTCAATGATAGATTTAGAAGAACAGGTTGCTCTCGAAACAGTATCAATTTCTTCAGTAGTACCCTTTTCAAGAATCTGTGCTACAACACCGACATATGCTCCTCTTCCATTCGCAGCCCAGTTTATATACCTGTCATTCGAAACATCTCCATCTCCTGTAATATCTGTTATAGCGATAATTTTGTCATTCTCCACTGTAACATTTAAAGATAACCAATAACTCTCGAAATCTTCATCCTCATCCGGAACGCATTGCACAGCTGCTTCATATGTTCCATCTACATATTTCGTCAGCTGTTCCTCACTGCCGACTTCTTCGTCATTGTTCACCTCATCATTATTTTCTTCATCATTATTTCCTTCATCTTTGTTCACTTCATCTTTATTTTCGTCGTCATTATTTCCTTCATCTTTGTTTGCTTCATCATTATTTTCTTCGTCGTTATATTGACGCAACGCACTCTCCAGAGCTTTTTCGCATGCCTCAATGATAGATTTAGAAGAACAGGTTGCTCTCGAAACAGTATCAATTTCTTCAGTAGTACCCTTTTCAAGAATCTGTGCTACAACACCGACATATGCTCCTCTTCCATTCGCAGCCCAGTTTATATACCTGTCATTCGAAACATCTCCATCTCCTGTAATATCTGTTATAGCGATAATTTTGTCATTCTCCACTGTAACACTTAAAGATAACCAATAACTCTCGAAATCTTCATCCACATCCGGAACGCATTGCACAGCTACTTCATATGTTCCATCTACATATTTCGTCAGCTGTTCCTCACCGCCGACTTCTCCGTCATTGTTCGCTTCATCTTTATTTTCCTGATCACTATTTGGTTCAAGCGCGTCTATTGCCGCTCTTAGTTTCTGTTCTGCCAAATCGACGTATTCCTGTACAGTAAATGCCCTTGCTTCTTTTGCATCCTCAAGTCGAATTTGGAGTATTGCCCAGCTAAGTTCTGTATAATCTGCTTGATTGAGTCCCTCCGCTTCTGCAATTGTACTTTCCAAAGCAGTCATATTTTCTCCGTTCGTAACCTTTTCAGCTACTGCCAATGCATTTTTTATTGCATCCAAAAGTCCTTTTGAGCTATAGGTAGCTCCTGATACCGTATCTACTTCTGTATTCTGCTGTTTGATTACATTTTTTACTACATCCATTGCACGGCTGAAGAATGGTTCATCATCTTCACTTTCGGTTACCAGAACTGCTTGTATACTTTTCTCCTGAATAACCACTGCAACCGTAATATCTCCTAAATATCCCTCTGCAGTTCCGAAATAAATTCCATCTGTATATGGCAAAGTACCTGTTTCCGGTGTTTCGTTTTCTGTATTTTCTTCAACCACTCCGCTTCCAGGCTTATTTTCTGTATCTTCCAAATCTGTCGCTGCCTGACTCAAAGCGTCACGCACTGCCTGAATAATTCCGGCTGAACTATAGGTAGCTCCTGATACTACATCTACATTTGTGCTCTGAGTTGAAATAATTTTATCAATTACCGCAGCAGCACTGGAAATGTAGATGCTGTCATCCGAATTCTCTACAATTCGAATCGAAACTATCTGTCCGCCACTGATAACCACCTCTGCTTTCATGGCACCACCAAATCCTGTCCCGGTTCCATAGTAAGTACCATCTTTATAGGCAGATGCTTCCTCCACTTTTTCTACTTTAGGAATACTGGAAGATATACCGGAAGATACATTGCTTCCAGATTGCGGAATTCCAAATTCTGAGGTGTCCACCTCTCCTGTAAGTGCATTTTTTACTGCATTTATAATTCCTTTCGAACTGTATGTAGCCCCTGTAATGGTATCTACTTCATAACTCTGAGCATTCACAATCTGATCAATCACTCTTTTTGCACGATTTAAAAATGCTGCATCATCCGTAGTAGACAAAACCTCAATATCTACAATACTTTTGTTTTTAATCTCTACTGCAACCGAAATCGTGTTTGCATATCCGTTTCCGACTCCTTTGTATACTCCATCCGCCAAATCAAATGACCCCTGGATCATCGTCTCTTCTTCTGCTATTTCTGTTTCTATCGTTTCTTCAATTTCTGTTGATTTTTCCGTTTCAATCTCATAAACCGGCGGTTGATATCCGGCAAGGGAAACCGTTGAACATGTAGCAACCAATGCAACTGAAAGTACCGGTGCAAAATTTTTTCCTTTTCTAATTAACTTTTTTTTACTCATAATCCCCTCTAAATTATTTGCTTATAATTTCCATTGGCAGCTCTGTTGTAAAGTTCTCTGCAATTCCTTCTGTAACATAAAGTACATTATCTTCGGTCATCAAAATTGCATCAAATTCCTCACTGTGTGCCTGCCAAAACTCCACTGCTTTGTCCTTGCCCATCACAAACAGGGATGTGGATAATCCATCTGCTAATGTTCCGTCGCCACTCACAATGGTTACAGAGATAAGTCCGGTCTCAGCAGGATAACCTGTAGAGGGATCAATAATATGATGATATAAAACTCCATCCTGTTCAAAATAGCGTTCATAGCCTCCCGATGTAATCACTGCTTTATCCTGAATTTCTATAATTCCTATATAACCATTCTGATCATTCGGATTTTGAATTGCTATTCGCCAGTTGCTTCCGTCTGTTTTACTGCCAAGTGCCTGCACATTTCCGCCAAGATTGATCAATCCACTGGTAATTCCATATTCCTGCCATATTTCTACAATTCTTGAAGATGTATACCCTTTTGCAATTCCGCCGAAATCTATTTGCATTCCTTCCAGTCCAAATGAAACTTCCCGGCTTGATTTATCAAATTTGATTTCCGATGTATCTATCAAAGACAGAAGCGTTTCCAGAGCATCCGCTTCCGGAACCTGATAGTTTTGGGTTGTGAATCCCCATGCTTCCATAATTGGATAAATCGTAATATCAAAGGCTCCTTCTGTAGCTTCATAAATTTCCATCGAACGTTCTAACAGATAGGATGTATCCTCCGATAATTCTCCGCTTCCATTTTCATTGATACGTCCGACTTCACTCTCTTCGCTCCCGGTAGACAGAAGGGCATCCAGTCTTTCTATTTCAGCAATCGCGGCATCTGCTGCACTCTCTGCATTTTCACCATATGCCGTGACCATCATATAAGTGTCCATTGCAAATAGTTCTCTTGTTGCATCTGATTGTGTACTCTGCTGATTCGCCGCAGTATCCGTCTTAGTATCTGCATTGCATCCGGAAAGCAATATAACTCCTGTCAAGCAGAGTATTCCTGCTATTTTTTTTATGTTCATTCTCTTCCTCCAGTTAGGCGCAACTAACACACTTGTTTAAAATACATAAAAATGGAGTGTATTTCTACTCCAAAAAAGCAGAAATACACTCCATTTAGATATTTTATTCTATTTTACACTTATTTTTGCGATACTCACTTGGACTTATTCCCATAATACTCTTAAAAGCATTTGAAAACTTACTTCCATTTTCGTACCCATGTTCTCCGGCAATTTCCAATATGGATTTGTCTGTTGTCTCCAGCATATATGCTGCGGACTTCATTTTTAATGTTCGCACATACGAATAACAGGAACACCCATAAACATCCTTAAAAGTATTCTTTATATGTGTGCCTGATATATGAAAATGGTCTGCAAGCTGTTCAATTGTAATATGCTTCTCCATATGTTCCATTAGGTATTTTACCACTTGTTTTACTAATGTTGCTTGTGCCTTGGAATATATATGAAGTTCTGCTTCATTTTCTTTGAGCTCAAATCCCTTTAAAAACAAAAGCAATTCCAATACTTTCAATTTCAAATAACCTTTTTCAATTTTACCTGAAACGAAATCCATTTCAGCAAAAATACGGTCTATGGCAGAATTTGAGCGTATAACAAAACAACTTTGATTTTCACAAAACTTTTTAATCAAAGCATATGGTTCGACATCTACATCCTTCAAGAAATAAGACAAATTTTCAGGCGCATGTTCCGTATCAATTCGTATGGAAATACCATGAAAATGACGAAGTGGAAAATATTTTACATTCGAAACCGAAATCAGACGGCCAATTGCAAGATTCCCTTTCTCAATATATGAACATTCATCATTTACCATACATTCTACACATCCTTCGCTGCAATATGTAATGTCCATCACATTCTCTGACAAAACGTTCTCTTCTTCAAAAGTGCAGCTTTGAATATGCAATTCCGTAAAAATTAATTGTATCCCAGGAAAAACCGGGTAAACGGTTACAATGACTTTTCCTTCCTCATCTTTTTTCTCATATAGGGTATAGTCTTCGTTATTTGTAATTTTCATTTCTTTTTTTCCTAACTTTTTATTTAAGTTAGTTGCGTCTAACTATAATTTATTACAATTATCCTACTATGTCAAGAAAAAAACAATGTTAGAAACTGAAAATGAAAGTCGCTAATTCCTTATAAATACACTATTTTTGTACAAATCCTTATACAATTGAGCAATTTTTCTATCCTATTTTTCTTTGGATGCATTTCTTTTTATTAAATATGCATGAAAACCTGTTTTAATTTTTATGAAGTTTGTGCACACTTACATTTCAAATCGTGCTATGATACAAAACGTAAAAACCCCCCAATACATTATATATAGTTTTTACTAACCCCATA
>CAYVGA010000104.1:0-6888 GCA_964449855.1 uncultured Lachnobacterium sp. | reverse complement strand
CCACGTATCTAGCTTGGAAGGCTAGTGTTCTACCATTGAACTACACCCGCATATAATCGGGGTGACAGGATTCGAACCTGCGACCTCTTGTTCCCAAAACAAGCGCTCTAGCCAAGCTGAGCCACACCCCGGAGAGTATTTACTTCATGTCGTTTGTTATTTCCCTTGCGACAAAAGTTATTATATGCTATCACTCTCAATATGTCAACACTTTTTTTAATTTTTTTTACTTTTATTTTTTAGCAATCAAACAGCATTTTTTTCACTGCTCTTAACGCTTTTCCGCGATGACTGATTGCATTTTTCTGCTCACGTGAAAGTGCCGCAGAAGAACATCCAAACTCATCCAAATAAAAGATTGGATCATAACCAAATCCATTTTCCCCTTCTGCTTCATATCCAATATACCCTTCCATGGTTTCACGAACCACCAGTTCGCTCTTGTCCGGAAGCACTGCTGCAATCGCACACACAAAACGTGCCGTACGTGCTTCCTTTGGCACACCGGCGAGCTTATCAATTAATGCCTGATTCTTTATCGCATAAGAGGTATCCTCCCCCATAAAACGGGCAGAATACACTCCCGGAGCCTTATCCAGATAATCAATCTCCAATCCTGAATCATCTGCTAGTACAATCGCATCCGTATGCTCTGCAATTGCTCTCGCCTTAATTAATCCATTTTGTTCAAATGTCACACCATCTTCCACAACATCCACTACAATACCAGCCTCTTTCATAGAAATTACTTCCACATCCACATCCGCCATAATCTCACGAATTTCTCGCATTTTATCCTGATTGCCTGTTGCAAAAATAATTTTTTTCATTTCAATTACCTCTTATCTATTATTCGTAAATGCCTTAATACAGATATTACATTCCTGCTTTTCTTTTACATTAATAAATTGGTTTCCTGCAAAGCTAATATAACCCTCGCCATCTTCCAAATCGATATTTTCCAAGAATTTATTACCGGAATCGTATTCAATTGCCAACGGATGCGTTGCCCCCGGTGTATATACATATAGTACAATTGCGTATCGCTCACCCTTATCTACTGCCACTGCATCCTTAAAATCAATGGTATAATAACCGGCATCCTCCACCGTGCCTTCTGCCATCAGCACCTTGTCTTTAAACGATTCTTCATCTTTAAAATCACTTACCACATAAATCTTATATTTGGTATCCGGTGCAGTCGCATAAAATGCTGCTGCTACAATTTCTTCATTCTTTTTAGCAGTAAACACATTCGCTCCATACATGGATTCCTTTTCGTAACCCATTTTGCCTACCCAGCCGCACAAATCACTCTGATAAATATTGTCATAATTATCTACATCATCAATTCTGGTATATACCACATTGTGCGTCCCAATATTTGTATCATAATAAGACACATAAAATATACCGTTCTCTCCAAAATCACTTCCCCAGCTATTCTGGCAGATAAAAGCACCATCACCCTCTAATGACACAGAAAAATTTTCTTTGGAATAATTGTCATCCCATCCGATAATTACAACTTCATGGTTTGGCTTCTCTGTACCAATATAACAGTAAGCATTTGTCCTGCTATTATAATGTCCGGACGAACCTGTTCCATTTTGTATACTGCTATACAACGAAGTCTGTACTCCGCCATATTTAAATACGGCATTTTTTATCGCAGCAATATCCTTTGAAGCAATGATACGCATCTCCTGCACATGTTTTACCTCGCGTAAAGTATCATCCGACTTTCCATCTCCATACGGATCATCTTTTTCATATACCGGTCCCTGCCATGCTGCCAGATATGCCATTCCCATGGTATACTCACCGCCATCAAACTGCGTCATGTGAAACGAATTACTCATACTCATATGATCCACAGAAAACGTATACGCAGATTCCGGCAACAGTGCCGACTCCATCGCCGTTAAAGCTCCAAACGCCCAACAGGTTCCATACCTGCCCTGATTTCGAATAGAAGAAACACGCTGACGTTCTCTCAAATCATATTTTGCAGGCAACGCATTGATATTCTCTGCGGTATCCGCCGCAGTCAAGGTATTCTCCGCAAAACTAAACGAATAACTATACCCCAGCATATTTGACAAATCACTCAATCCCACATAATATGCCCCGTCAATCTCTGTAAGCGGAGACTGGATGTCCACGATATCCCCTGTACTGTCTGCTTTGAACTCATCCACAGCCATCGTGGCACTTAAATTGTGCTTTTCCACCATCAGATAGGAATCCTCATACATATGTGCACTACAATTCAGCAAATCCCTCAAAATCTTTACCGGCACCATAATATTACGATTGTCATCCATATAAAACTTATAATCTTCACTCGTATACTCTTTATTATCGATCACCAGGCGAATCACCTTGCTGTTCACATCTTCTGCAATAACCGGATACCACACCGTCGTATCCAGCGTTCCTCCACGGAACTTTCCCACTTCCACATCATCTGATTCCAAAATATGAAACTTAAACAAAAAGACGATTGCTAAAATAACTGTCAAAACGATATATCTTTTTGAATACTTCATAAACGTTCTATCCCACACTTTTCTATCATTACTTATTTTTTATCCTTTTTCGGAGGCTTTGGTCCCATAAACTGATAAAAATACGTTTTAATCATACCATTATAAATTTTACGATTCTTATCCGCTTTTCTA
Source organism: uncultured Lachnobacterium sp. (assembly GCA_964449855.1). GTDB lineage: Bacteria > Bacillota > Clostridia > Lachnospirales > Lachnospiraceae > Roseburia. The sequence continues at coordinate 4,204 of CAYVGA010000104.1, read as the reverse complement.
CCCACATAACGCTCCGCATCCGCATAACTGGTAATCATATACATCGACCAGGCATCCAGATTTTTATAAACCTCTCCAATCGTCGTATACAATGCCGGCAGAGCCTCCTTATCCTCCAATCGTTCCCCATACGGCGGATTGGTAATAATAAATCCATATTTCTTTGGATGACTCATCTTTGCCACATCACGCTGCTGAAAATGAATCAAATGGTCTACGCCTGCTCTCTTTGCATTTTCACGGGCGGCCTTCACCACCTCACCATCCAAATCATATCCCTGAATATCCACCTGAATATCTTTTTCCACCATATCCTGCGCTTCCTCCACCGCATCATACCAAAGCTGTTTTGGAATAATATTTGTCCACGCTTCTGCCGTAAACGCACGGTTCATCCCCGGTGCAATATTCGCCGCAAGCATCGCCGCTTCAATTGGAAATGTACCGCTGCCACAGAACGGATCCACCAAAATACGATCTTTTCTCCAAGGAGTCAGCATAATCAATGCCGCCGCCAAAGTCTCTGTAATCGGTGCCTTGCTCGTCTGCAGGCGATATCCCCTCTTATGCAGAGAATCTCCCGAAGTATCCAATGCCACCATTACTTCATCCTTCAACAAAAAAATACGAATCGGATATGCCGCACCATCCTCTTTGAACCATTCCGTTTTATATACCCCTTTCAAACGCTCCACCATTGCCTTTTTCGCAATCGACTGGATATCCGACGGACTAAACAACTTGCTTTTAATCGAAGATGCCTTCTTCACCCAGAACTTTCCATCCCTTGGTATATATTCCTCCCAAGGAAGCGCCTTAATGCCCTGAAAAAGCTCTTCAAACGTCGTAGCCTTAAATCTTCCCACCAACAATAAAACTCTCTCTGCAGTACGCAGGAACACATTTGCACGGCATATTGCTTCTGCATCTCCTTCAAAAGTAATACGTCCATCTTCTACTCTTGTAATTTCATATCCTAAATCATAAATCTCACGCTTGGTCACTGCCTCCATACCAAAGTGGCAAGGTACAACCAATTCATATGTTTTCATATCATATTCTCCATGTTCTCTCTAAATTTTGTCTATCATAACTACTATACCCCAACTTCCACATCCTTTTCAATCATTTCTATATTTTTATTCTTTTTACTTATAACAGTCTTACAATTCTTAAAAATACTCACATAACAGAACTACTATTTCTTCCCCTCTTTGTACTTCCGCATTGCTTCATATCCCCCAACAACACTTCCCACATCATAACCGCTTCTTCCCAAAGATCTCGCCAACTGCATACTTGAGCCGCCATGCTGGCAATACACAATCACCGGCCTTTTCCGAAGTAGCACCTTTGTATAATCTTCTATATCCTCTTCCGGATAATTAATCGCACCCTCCCAGTGTCCCTCACGATAATCATTTCTCGGCCGGATATCAATCAGTATCGCCCTTTTTTCTATTCTTAATCGCTCTATGTCTTTTGGATACACCACTGCAAACGTCATATCATTTTTCCATTTTATTCTTCTTACTATAAAATATGCAAAAAACAGCCCTCTGTTAATAATAGAAAACAGAAGCAGTCATCACACAGAAAAACCCATCACTATATACTTAAACGGATTATCAAAAAGAGACTGTCGTAATAAGCAAATTTCCTTTAACCCGACAACTCAATCATCTATCGCTCTCTATGCTTCCGCACCCGGTTCAAATGCTGTTCAAAATGCCCCCGGTCAATAAACTCTGCCAGCACATACTGTTCCAACACCGGCACCGTACAGGAAAAATCCCCCATACTCTCCCAATATACTCTCAAATATTTCTCTGGCAAAATCATATATCCAATACGAATCGATGGTGATAAACTCTTCGAAAACGTATTGATATAAATAACACACTGACTAACATCAGACATATACAAGGTATCAATCGGCTTCCCCGGCATAAAAAACTCACTATCAAAATCATCTTCAATAATGATTCTCTCATTTATCATTGTATCATTTTTTTCCTCAGCATTACACAAATTCGCTTTTGCACACTTTTGTTCACACCTGCTCACATTCCCATCATAATTAGACGATTTTTTCGCCCACTCCAAATACTCCTGCCTTTTTCGCACTGTTGCCGTCACCCCTGATGGATAACTATGAAACGGCGTCACATGCAGGATATCTGCCGTCGTTTTTTCCAGCTCTGTGGATAAGATGCCCTCTTTTCCCATCTTCAGCATCTCACACTTCGCACCCATTCCTTCATACACCTTACGAATCTGCTGATAAGAAGGATCTTCCAATGCAAACACTTTCTCTGCACCAAACATACGCACCACCGTACTATACAGATGTTCTGCTCCGGAACCAATAATAATCTGCTCCGGCTGTGCAAAAATTCCACGATAACGCAGCAAATACTTCGCAATCGCATTTCGTAATATTGCACACCCCTCATTCGGTGCCTTCACCAATAATTCACTTCCATATTCTGTCAAAACACTTCGCACAGTCTTAAAATATACCGACTCCGGAAACAAAACATCTTTCTTACACAAAGTATCCTTTTCACCACCACAAAGCGTCTCATTCCCATCTTCCTCACCATAACTACCTGAAACCATCGTATGTGTTTCTAACATATGAAGCTGTTTTCGACTTGCATTTCCATGTTCCAGCAGTTCCAACTCTTTCTCTAGACGCCCTCTCTTTCCTAGCATCCTTAACTCTGTCACGAAATATCCGCTTCGTTCCCTCGACTCAATATATCCTTCATCCTTTAGCATCTGGTACGCATTTTCCACCGTAATCAAACTTACTCCCAAATGCTCCGACAAAGAACGTTTTGATGGAAGTTTTTCATTTTTCTTTAAAACGCCCGACAAAATATCCTCTTTAATGGACTTATACAAAAAATAATATTTGGAGGTCTCTTCTCTCTGGTTCATCGAATATGTTAACATATTCCCCTCCTTTGACCTTATTCACCCCAAAAACTATCCAATAATCTCATACTGCATCCATTCATATTTCAGCTTACTTCCCACCATAATCTCCGCAGGAAGCAATGCCCTCGCCACCAATTTCAAATCATCCAGCTCAATATCTATTCTCTTCAAATTTGCATAATCTCCATCAATACTTACCACTTCATAATACCATGTTTCCATATACTCCACACTCCATTTCCTTTTTTAAATCTATTATCTATCAAATTATGTTACTTTTCAGACCAACGTCAATCACCTGCTGACTGGCATTAAGAAAACACATAAAGCAAGTAAAACGATTAATATTCAGTCTAAAAAACTATTTCGCAGTCCCTTTTCAACACATCATAAATCTGCTTCCATACCCCACAAAGTCTCTCCAAACTCCACGCTGCATTCGCCGGACTCGTTGATGGCAATTTTCTTGCCACAACACCTGTATGCTTTTCTGCAAACTTATGATAAAGCTCATACGCCTTGCCGCCGTTCACATATATCGCCTCTATCCCGCTATTCTCCAATACTCTCGAAAAATCATTTACAACAACATCTTTTATCGACGAATCACTCGATCCAATAATCGTACAACTTTCAATTACATCCCAAACCGCAATCCGATGTCCCAACAAAAACTGTTTTTTTTCCTCAATTGTCTGCGGCACTTCGTCCTCAAAAATTCTCGCCAACACTTTCCAAAAACGATTCTGCGGATGTCCATAATAAAACTGATTCTCCCTCGACTTCACCGACGGAAAACTCCCTAATATCAAAATCTTCGAATCTTTATCAAAAACCGGCTCAAACGTATGTGTCAAACGTTCATATTCCTGCATAATTCTCTTTTCACTCCAAATCCGGTATCCAAGCTTATCTATAAAAAGCTCTGCCCTTCTGTATCTTACACCAATTTCATTTACCAATATCTCTTACAACATCTCAAAAATAAGAATTCGTTCCCTCTTATTATTTCCCAAAAACAAATCCGAACAATCCACTTCATCCACAAAATACAACTCCGGAACTGTCATCAAATACGAAATATATTCATCACTTGGATAATAAAAAAACAAACGCATCTTTCTTAAATCCTTATAATAGGATTTTATAATTTTTCCAATCACAGATTGTAAAACCTCCACCGAAAAAGGATTAAAGAAATAAAATATATCCGCATTTTCTATTTCATATTTTTCCGCACTCTCACAATAAAATTCAA
>CAYVGA010000103.1:0-6908 GCA_964449855.1 uncultured Lachnobacterium sp. | reverse complement strand
TCATCTTCATTGTTATCCACCTCCTCTACGTTAAAAAACATCATCACTAATTATAACAAAAAAGTCTCCTAAGTCAAGTAAAATCAACACTTTTTTTAAAAAATCTTTTCAACAACAATATCTTATAAGAAAGAATCTCCTATTTACTATATATTGTGTTTCTACGTATTTATCCCCTCCTTTTCCACGAGTTATCCAATAGTTATTAACATTTTGTGGATAACTTGTGGAAATCTCGTATATAATACTTGGATAGAATGTGCAAAAGGGCTTTTAGCCCAGTATTATCTAGGTTCATAACTTTTATTATTTTTAAACAACGTTTAAGATTGATTAAAAGTAAAAAATGTTGTACTATTATATTTGTAGAATTATGGATAATTATCCGCAATTTTAAAGAGATATGGAGAAATACATGGAAAACATTATTAATAAGTGGGACACAATACTAAAAACGGTTAAAAAAGAACATGAATTATCGGATGTTTCATTCGATAGCTGGTTAAAACCTCTCGAAGTGTATGCGGTAGAAGGCGATATTCTTTATATTTTAGTTCCATTTGAACAAATGGCTCTTAGTTATATACAAAAGAAATATTATCTTCCTTTAAAAGTTGCAATTGCAGAAATTACAGAAAGAGATTATGAGATTCAATTTGTTCTTCCGGAACATGCCCGTTCCCTAAATATAAAAAAACCGGTTAAAAAAGCAGTTTCTTTAAATGGTTCAAACTCTAATTTGAATCCAAACTACACATTTGAAACATTTGTCGTAGGTAACAGTAACCGTTTCGCTCACTCTGCTTCTCTTGCTGTTGCAGAATCACCTGGCGAAACCTACAATCCTCTTTATATTTATGGAGGACCCGGACTTGGAAAAACACATTTGATGCATTCCATTGGACACTTCATTTTAAACCAGAACCCAAATTCAAAAGTTATTTACGTAACTTCCGAACAGTTTACCAATGAAGTTATTGAATCCATTCGTAATGGTAATGCCTCTTCCATGACAAAATTCCGTGATAAATACCGTACCGTAGACGTCCTTATGATTGACGACATTCAGTTTATTATAGGAAAAGAAAGTACACAGGAAGAATTTTTCCACACCTTTAATGCTTTACAAAGTCAGGGCAAACAGATCATTTTAACTTCAGACAAACCACCAAAAGAAATTGAAACCTTAGAAGAACGTATTCGTTCCCGTTTTGAATGGGGTCTTATGGCAGATATCGGTATCCCTGACTATGAAACCAGAATGGCAATTTTAAGAAAAAAAGCAGAAACTGACAACTTTGAAATTAGCGATGAAATTCTCAACTATATTTCAAACAATATCAAATCCAATGTCAGAGAACTGGAAGGTGCTTTAAATAAACTATTAGCATACAATAATCTCTGCCATCAAACCATTACCATGGATATTGCGCAAAAAGAACTTCAAAATATCATTACGCCGGATAAACCTAGAGAGATTACGCCACAGCTTATTATTGAAGTCGTTACCGAGCACTTTAATATTTCAATGGATCAGATGATTTCCAAAAGCCGCAGCAGTGATATTGCCCGACCAAGACAGATTGCAATGTACTTATGCAAAACCATGACCGATTCCTCATTAGATGTCATTGGCTCTTTCTTAGGCGGAAGAGATCACTCTACCATTATCCATGGAACGAAAAAAATTGCAGAAGAATATGAGAAAAACGACAACACAAAAACATTAATCGATACCATTAAAAAGAAGATTAATCCAAACTAATTATAAACTTATTAACGCTTATAAACAGTGGATAACTTGTGCATTATTTTTTATTCACGGACTTGTCCATTTTGTCCCATTGTTTTAAGCAGCTTATAAATAGGGTTATCCCATTCGAAAATCCTTGAATTATCTGGGGTTTAAGGGGTTATACACTTTTAAACACCCCCTAAGAAGAAGATTACGAATTTCCTATATTTTTTATATACGGCTGAAGGGAGTCTACGATGAAATTAACTGTATCAAAATCAAATTTACTGCACGGTGTTAACACTGTAATTAAAGCTGTTCCAACTAGAACAACTATGGCAATTTTAGAATGTATTTTAATAGACGCTTCTACAAATGAAATTAAGTTAATGGCAAATGATCTTGAACTTGGAATTGAAACGAAAGTAGAAGGTGAAATTATAGAAAGAGGTATCATCGCATTAGATGCAAAATTTTTCTCGGAAGTAGTACGTAACCTCCCTGAAAATGATGTTACAATAGAGACTGACGAAAGCTTTAAAACAGTTATCCGATGTGAAAAATCTATTATTAATATTATTGCAAAATCAGGTGAAGATTTTTCACGTATTCCATATATCGAAAAAAATGATGCCATTGGAATAAGCCAATTCACCTTAAAAGAAGTGATCAAACAGACCATTTTTTCTATTTCAGACAATGATAATAATAAATTAATGACAGGTGAATTATTTGAAATTAATGAAAATCAATTAAAAGTAGTTTCTTTAGATGGACATCGTATTTCTATTCGTTACATAGAAATGAAAGAGAACTACCCTTACAAAAAAGTAGTTGTTCCGGGAAAAACCTTACAGGAGATCAGCAAGATCATTCCGGGAAATGTAGAAGATGATGTATTTATTTATATTACACACAATCATATTGTGTTTGAATTTAATAATACGACTGTTGTTTCAAGATTAATTGAAGGAGAATACTTCAAAATAGATCAGATGCTCTCCTCTGATTATGAAACAAAAGTAAAAATAAACAAAAAAAATCTGTTAGATTGCATCAATCGTTCTACGCTTCTTGTAAAAGAAGGAGACAAGAAACCGATTATCATGAATATTACAGATGGAAACATGGAAGTTAAGATCACATCGTTTGTTGGTACCATGAAAGAAGATATCGATATTGAGAAAGAAGGTAAAGATATTCTCATTGGATTTAATCCAAAATTTTTCATGGATGCACTTCGTGTTATTGATGAAGAAGAAGTGCATCTTTATATGGTGAATCCAAAAGCTCCATGTTTCATAAAAGATGATGAAGGTAAATTTATTTACCTGATTCTTCCTGTAAACTTTAGCAATGTAAATTAAAATGACAAGGAGCAGGATATGATTACTGTAAATATTAAAGAAAACGAAGAATTTATCAAATTAGGACAGGCTTTGAAAAAAGCTTCCCTTGTTGGTTCCGGAGTAGAAGCCAAAATAGTGATCCAGGATGGTCTTGTAGAACTAAACGGAGAAGTAGAAGTACAAAGAGGCAAAAAACTCTATGATGGAGACATTGTTTCCTATAACGGAGAAATGATTAAAATTGTAAAATGATTATAAAATCCATAGAACTTAGTAATTTTCGAAATTATGAAACATTAAATATACAGTTTGACAAAGGAACAAATATCCTTTATGGCGATAATGCGCAAGGGAAAACGAATATTTTAGAGGCTGCTTGTCTTAGTGGAACCACAAAATCCCATAAGGGCAGCAAAGATAAAGAAGTCATTCGTTTTGGAAAAGAAGAAGCGCATATTCGAACTATTGTAGAAAAAAGTGAAAAAATATATCAGATCGATATGCATTTAAGAATTCGTGGTTCAAAAGGTGTTGCTATAAATAAAATACCCATAAAAAAAGCAAGTGAACTTTTTGGTATTTTGAATATTGTATTTTTTTCTCCGGAAGATCTCAATATTATAAAAAATGGTCCTGCCGAACGACGCAGATTCTTGGATGCAGAACTATGCCAATTAGACAAATTGTACTTATCTGATTTAGCAAAATATAACAAAATTTTAAATCAGAGAAATAAATTATTAAAAGATATTCGTTTTAGATCTGATTTATTGGAAACACTTTCAGTATGGGATCTGCAGCTTTTGGAAACCGGAAAGCGAATTATTAAAAGGCGAAACCAATTCATTGAAGAATTAAATGAAATCATAGGCCGGATACATTCCAATATTTCTGGTGGAAAAGAACATTTGATCTTAAAATACGAGCCAAATATTGATGATATATTTTTCGAAGATGAACTTTTAAAATCAAAACAAAAGGATTTAAAACTCTGCCAGACCACAGTAGGTCCTCACAGAGATGATATGTTATTCTCTGTAAATGACATTGATATTCGTAAGTTTGGATCTCAAGGACAGCAGAGAACATCTGCCTTATCTTTAAAATTGGCAGAAATAGAAATTGTAAAAAAATCCATTCATAATACACCGGTATTATTATTGGATGATGTACTGTCTGAACTCGACAGCAACAGGCAAAACTATTTATTAAACAGTATAAGCGATATTCAGACAATTATTACTTGTACTGGACTAGAAGAATTTGTAAAAAATAGATTTCATATAAATAAAGTTTTTCAGGTAATTAATGGAAAAATATATGAAAATAGTAATTCAAACGAGCATGAAGAGGAGTAATGTATGAGTGAAGAATTAAAAAGTGGCCAGGAATATGGTGCGGATCAGATTCAAATCCTAGAAGGTTTGGAAGCCGTTCGTAAAAGACCGGGTATGTACATTGGCAGTACATCCGAACGAGGACTTCATCATTTAGTTTACGAAATTGTAGACAATTCCGTAGATGAAGCACTTGCAGGTTTTTGTAAAAATATCTATGTGACCATTAACAAAGACAATTCCATAACTGTAGAAGACGACGGACGTGGTATACCTGTAGGTATCAATGAAAAAGCTGGAAAATCAGCACTTGAAGTTGTATTTACGGTTCTTCATGCTGGAGGAAAATTCGGTGGTGGAGGATACAAGGTATCCGGTGGTCTTCACGGAGTAGGTGCATCTGTTGTAAATGCACTCTCTAGCTGGTTAAGTGTAGAAGTATGCAAAGAAGGCAAAATTTATGCACAGTCTTATCGACGTGGAAAAGCGGACGATGATGTAACTATCGTAGGAAATTGTGCAGAGGACGCACATGGCACAAAAGTAAGATTTTTACCGGATGACACAATTTTTGAAACTACCATTTTCGAATATGATATTTTAAAGAAACGTTTAAGAGAAACGGCATTTCTTACCAAAGGACTTCGTATCGTATTAACGGATAACAGACCGGAAGAGCCTCGTACACATGAATTTCATTACGAAGGCGGTATCAAAGAATTTGTCACTTACCTAAATAGGGGAAGTGAGCCGCTTTATAATAGTGTGATCTATTGCGAAGGCATGAAAGATGATGTTTTTGTAGAAGTAGCAATGCAGCACAATGATTCATTTTCTGATAACTGTTATGGTTATGTAAATAATATCATTACTCCGGAGGGCGGAACACATGTAACTGGCTTTCGTAACGCAATTACAAAGACATTCAATGCTTATGCAAGAGAGAAAAAATTACTAAAAGATTCGGATCCGGCATTGTCAGGTGAAGATATTAGAGAAGGTTTAACTGCGATCATCAGTATAAAAATTGGCGAGCCACAGTTTGAGGGTCAGACCAAACAAAAACTTGGCAACAGTGAAGCACGTGGTGCTGTAGAATCCATTGTTTCCGAAAAACTAACTTACTTTTTGGAACAAAATCCATCCGTAGGCAAAAATATCTGCGAAAAATCGCTGCTTGCGCAGCGAGCAAGAGAAGCAGCCCGTAAAGCCCGCGATATGACAAGAAGAAAAACAGCCTTGGAAGGTACCTCCTTACCAGGTAAACTTGCAGACTGTTCTGACAAAAATCCGGAAAACTGCGAGATCTTTATCGTAGAAGGGGATTCCGCGGGCGGTTCTGCAAAAACAGCCAGAAGCCGAGCAACACAGGCAATTCTGCCGCTTCGTGGAAAAATCTTAAACGTAGAAAAAGCAAGATTAGATCGTATCTACGATAATGCCGAAATCAAAGCCATGATCACGGCATTTGGTACAGGTATTCACGATCAATTTGATATCAGCAAACTCAGATATCACAAAATTATTATTATGACAGATGCCGACGTAGATGGAGCGCATATTGCAACACTGATGCTTACATTCCTCTATCGTTTTATGCCGGAACTTATCAAGCAGGGATATGTATATCTTGCTACCCCTCCATTGTATAAATTGGAGAAAAATAAAAAAGTTTACTATGCATATAGTGACGAAGAATTAGCAAATATTATTTCAGAAGTTGGACGTGATTCAAACAATAAGATCCAGCGTTACAAAGGTCTTGGTGAAATGGACGCAGACCAGCTTTGGGAAACAACAATGGATCCGGAAAAACGTATTTTAAAACAGGTTATTATTGACGAAGAAAATACAACAGAAGTAGATATTACTTTCCGTACCTTGATGGGAGATAAAGTAGAACCTAGACGTGAATTTATTGAAGCTAACGCAAAATACGTAAAGAATTTAGATATTTAATGAAAGGAGATTTCTATTCAAATGGATGATAAGATTTTTGATCAAATTCAGCAGGTCGATTTAAAGAAAACAATGGAAACCTCCTACATCGACTATGCAATGAGTGTAATTGCAAGCCGTGCATTACCAGATGTTAGAGATGGTTTAAAACCAGTGCAGCGTCGAGTACTGTACTCAATGATTGAACTGAACAATACTCCTGATAAACCACACCGTAAATGTGCCCGTATCGTTGGTGATACTATGGGTAAATATCACCCTCATGGGGATAGTTCTATTTACGGAGCACTTGTTAATATGGCTCAGCCGTGGTCTTTCCGCTGTCCGCTTGTAGACGGTCATGGTAACTTTGGCTCTGTAGACGGCGATGGTGCAGCCGCAATGCGTTATACAGAAGCGCGTTTAAGCAAAATCTCCATGATGATGATCGAGGATATCAACAAGGATACCGTTGACTTCATACCAAACTTTGATGAAACTGAAAAAGAACCAACGGTTCTTCCAGCCCGTTATCCAAACCTTTTGGTA
>CAYVGA010000102.1:0-7100 GCA_964449855.1 uncultured Lachnobacterium sp. | reverse complement strand
TTCAAATTTTATTTTTAAGAAGGGATGCATATATGACACTGTTTCAGGGAGCAGGAGTAGCATTGGTTACTCCATTTCGGGAAGACAAAAGTGTAAATTATGAGGAACTAACGCGTTTGATTGAATTTCAGATTGCAAATAGTACTGATGCGATTATTGTAGCCGGTACCACAGGCGAGCCATCCACCATGACGGAAGAAGAGAGGCTTTCTGTGATTGCACATGCGGTAAACGTAGTGAATGGACGTATTCCGGTAATTGCCGGAAGCGGCGGGAATTGTACAGAAGAAGTAATTGCATGTTCCAAGAAGTGCGAAGCACTTGGTGTAGATGGACTTTTGATTGTGACTCCGTATTACAACAAATGTACACAAAAAGGGCTGTATGCACATTATAAAATGATAGCAGAAGCAGTACATCTGCCAATTATTATGTACAATGTGCCATCCCGCACGGGAGTGAATATACTGCCATCCACTGCTGCACGGTTGGGAAAAGAAGTAGAAAATATCGTGGCAATCAAAGAAGCCAGTGGTGATATTGTACAGGTCGCTGATGTTATCCGGCAGGCAGAAGGTAGTTTAGCGGTATATTCCGGAAACGATGACCAGATTGTGCCAATACTTTCGCTTGGCGGCAGCGGTGTCATTTCCGTATTATCGAATATTGCACCAAAAGATACTCATGATATGGTCATGGCTTATCTTGAGGGAAATACCAAAAGAGCAGCGGAATTACAGTTGAAGTATTTGGATGTGGTGCATGCACTGTTTTCGGAAACAAATCCGATTCCGGTAAAAAAAGCATTGGAGTATCTTGGATTTGCGACAAAGACACTACGTATGCCACTGACAGAGATGGAAACGGCACATGCGGCAAAACTAAAAGATGCGATGGATGCAATTGAAATAAATGGAACAAAAGTAACTATTTAAAGTAATTGGAGATAGAACAAATGGCAAAACAAACATGGAAGCCGGGCAATATGTTAAACCCTGTACCAGCGGTTATGGTGTCCGTGGCGGATAAAGCAGGAAAACCAAATATCATTACCATTGCATGGGCGGGGACGGTATGTACCAATCCGCCAATGGTATCGATTTCCGTAAGACCGGAAAGATATTCTTATCATATGATCGAAGAAACCGGTGAATTTGTTATCAATCTGACTACGGAAGAATTAGTAAAAGCCTGTGATTATTGCGGTGTAACCAGTGGCAGGGATGTAGACAAATTCAAAGAAATGAATCTGACACCATTCGCAGTAGAAAACTGCAGTGTACCGGGGATTCAGGAAAGCCCGGTCAATATTGCATGCAGAGTTGTGAAAAAAGTAGAATTAGGATGTCATCATATGTTCATTGCAGAAGTAGTTAGCGTAACCGTAGATGATGCACATATGAATGAAACCGGTAAATTCTTGATTAACGAATTGGGTTTGGTGATGTATTCCCACGGAGAATATTTTGCAATGGGAGAGAAACTGGGAAAATTTGGATACTCCATTCAGAAGAAGAGCAGTTGAAGCAGTTAGCATGGGACGGAACTGTTTCAAAATAAAACGAAAAACTGTCGGAACATAAGTGGTTTATGAAATAGGGAATGATGTGATTCGTGTGAATCGCACCATTCCCTGTTTGTCATTATTCAGTATCTGACTAATGATAGTCATAGTTAATGATAGTCATAGTTAATGATAGTCATAGTTTTCTTTGGGGATTTGTTCATAACGTGAGATTATTGCATCAGTACATCCATCAGATACATGTATACATCCTCATGCTGTTTTCGCCAGTTTGTACAAATCGCCTCTGCCTGATCTTTGGATTTTACAGACAGGGTCAGATCAATGATTGGATGATTGTCAGAACGTACTTGACAGCGCACAGCATAGTCTTGAAAAGTCGTTTTGTAATAATCTGCAATGACGGAAGTTTCCTGACGTAGTATCATTTTATTATCATCAAAGAAGTTCATCACGTCTTGTGTAATTCCCTCTGTAATTTTATTAGAAAAAAAGCTTAGAGTTTCTTTTCCGGCAGTTGTCAGTGTGTATTGGGTATTGGAATGGGTAGATTCTGCAAGAATCAGATCCGAATCTACAAGATTTCCAATAACTTCCTGCACACGGAAATAATCGGTGTAGTCATATTCTAAAAAGAAGTTGGACAATTGGGTGTTCGAGAGTGGAAATCCAGCTTTGTCTAACATGTATAAAATCGTTAATTTGTATATTGTAAATGGTTCAGCCATAAAAATTACCTCTTTCTATTTGGATTTAAGTGTGTGATTGAATAACTGTGGCAATTAGCAGAAAGTTAAGTCGCTGTCTGGAATGATTTGTCTGCAACGACCGGATGGAATTTGCCCTGCCAGGTGTCACGTTCTTTCAAACGTTTTTCTATCGTATTTAATACGCGTTTTTTATCGGTACTCCAAAGTGGAGCAATCAAAAGTTTTCTAGGGCCATCGCCGGTCATACGGTGAATGACCATCTCAGGTGGAAGAAGTTCCATGCAGTCAATGACGAAATCACAGTATTCTTCCAAGTCAAATAGGGAAAAAGGAGCTGCGGCATAGGATTTTGCCAAAGTAGTTCCTTTTAGGAGATGCAGAAGCTGCAGCTTGATACCGGAAACAGGAAGCTGTGCTACATGAGTGACCGTTTCAAGCATCATGGATTTCGTTTCCTGTGGAAGTCCTAAGATAACATGGGCGATTACAGGGATACCGCGGGCATGTAAGCGTGAAACGGCAGTATCAAATTGCTCCACTGTAGTATGCGTATTTAACATATTGTGTGTAACCGCATGTATGGTCTGCAGCCCCAGCTCTATCCAGATTGGTTTCGTTTGTGCCAGTTCTTCTAACAAATCTAAGATGTCTTCAGAGAGGCAGTCGCATCTGGTTCCGATAGACAGAGCAACGACATCCGGTTCTGCGATAGCTTCGGTGTAAATGCGGCGCAGATGCTCAAGTGGTGCATAAGTATTGGTAAAAGCCTGAAAATAAGCGATGAATTTGCTGCAATCGGTTTTCTGCTGAATTCGTCTTTTCGCTTCCGTGATTTGTGCAGAGACGGAAATGTGGTAACCGGCTGCAAAGTCACCGGAACCACCTTCGCTGCAAAAGGTACATCCACCGGAACTGAGTGTACCATCCCGGTTCGGACAGCTCATTCCGCCATGCAAAGATAGCCGATATACTTTTTCACCGAAAGTTTGTTTGCAATATTCGTTTAAGGAATAGAATCGCTTTTCGCCATAATGACGTGGTTTTGTGTTATGCATATCGTTTGCACACTCCTAAATCGCTGCTTGCTTTCTATGAATAATTTATCATTCCATAGTTTATCATTCTAAGAAATACAAATCAAGGAAAAAAGGTCTTCCTATTTTGAAAAAATTAGTGTATAATAAGCCCATCAAAAATCAAGAGTCGTTTCGGACATTTATCCCAAACAGAATTGAAGTTAAAAAGTTGAATAGAGTAGGAGAGTTTATGAGAGAAAAGTATGAAAGCCTTTCGTTAACAGTGTTAAAAGATTTAGCAAAATCTCGCGGCATCAAAGGGTTATCCGGATTGAAAAAAGAGCAGATTGTGGAACTGATGCTTGCAGAAGATGAAAAAGAAAAAGCAAAGGCAAAACCAGAAGAAAAGAAAACAGTATATACGACTACAAAAGAGAATGACCAGCCTTTCGCAGTGCGCGAAGAAACTGTAAATCTGGACAGTGGACAGGTAGCAGATGGTATTCTTGAAGTAATGGGAGATGGATTTGGTTTTATCCGTTGTGAGAATTTCCTTCCGGGTGAAAACGATATTTATGTATCTCCTGCACAGATTCGCCGTTTGGGCTTAAAAACCGGTGATATGGTGCGTGGTGGTATCCGAGTAAAGAATCAGGGCGAAAAATTTGCGGCATTATTATACGTAAGTTCTGTAAATGGATTAAAACCGGAAGAGATTCAAAGACGTCCTAAATTTGAGAATCTGACACCTATTTTCCCGAATGAACGTATTCATTTGGAAAGACCGGGTGCGAGTGTAGCCATGCGAGTGGTAGATTTGGTATCTCCGGTTGGTAAGGGACAGCGTGGTATGATTGTTTCTCAGCCCAAAGCTGGTAAAACTACTTTGTTGAAAGAAATTGCAAACTCCGTAACAAAGAATAATCCGGAGATGCATCTGATGATTCTTTTGATTGATGAAAGACCAGAAGAAGTAACCGATATCAAGGAATCTGTAAAAGGAACAAATGTAGAAGTTATCCACTCTACATTTGATGAATTACCAGACAACCACAAACGAGTATCGGAAATGGTGATTGAGCGTGCAAAACGTCTTGTCGAGCAGAAAAAAGACGTTATGATTCTCTTGGATAGTATTACTCGTCTTGCGAGAGCATATAACTTAACGGTTCCACCAAGTGGCCGTACGCTTTCCGGTGGTCTTGATCCAGCGGCTCTTCATATGCCAAAACGTTTCTTCGGTGCAGCCCGTAATATGAGAGAGGGCGGCAGCCTTACGATTTTAGCAACTGCATTAGTAGATACAGGCAGCAAGATGGATGACGTAGTATTTGAAGAATTTAAGGGAACAGGTAACATGGAACTTGTACTCGACCGTAAGTTGTCCGAAAAACGCATTTTCCCAGCCATCGATATTGTGAAGTCCGGTACGCGTCGTGATGATTTATTATTGGAACCGGATGAACAGGCAGCTATGGACGTGATGCGCAAGGCTTTTAATGGTTTGAAATCGGATGAAGCAGTAGAAAATATTTTAAATATGTTCGCACATACAAAAGATAATAAGGAATTTTGTATGCAGATTCGTAAAACAAGATTATTTTAGTAAATAATAAATGCTTATATAAATTCATGATTGGATGAATGTTTCTACAAACTACCATAATAGTTTCGCTATAAGCCGGAGGTAGAAAAATGGAACTTAATCAAGAAAATCGTATATTAGGTGAAGAAAAAATATCAAAATTGCTGCTGAAATTTTCAGTACCATGTGTAATGGGCCTCTTAATTAGTGCCTTTTATAATATCGTGGACCAGATATTTATTGGTAACAGTGAATTAGGTTACCTGGGTAATGCGGCTACAGGAGTTTCATTTCCGGTCATTTGTATCGCTAATGCATTCGCGTGGTGTGTCGGAGATGGAGCAGCATCTTATTTGAGTATTTGTGCGGGCAGAAAAGATAATGAAAGTGCCCACAAATGTGTAGGTACAGGAATTACGACGACATTTCTCATTAGTATTGTTTTGATGATACTATGTGAAATTTTTGCAACACCGCTTATGGCGATGTTTGGGGCATCCGAACAGACCATTGGTATGGCAGTGGAGTATTTCCGTATTGTTGCGGCATTTTTTCCATTTTATCTGTTACTTAATGTGATGAATAGCATGATTCGTGCAGATGGAAGCCCGACATTTGCAATGATTGCCATGTTAACAGGTGCAATTATCAATATTATTTTAGACCCCGTTTTTATCTTTCTATTGAAATGGGGAATTGCAGGTGCTGCATGGGCTACTGCAATCGGACAGGTTGCTTCGTTTTTCGTTTGTGCCGTTTATTTCTTAAAGCCAAAGAACTTTAAACTGACAATTCAAAGTTTTATTCCAAATGTACCTGTGCTTCGTAGTGTTATCGGACTTGGTGCGGCTACTTTTGTGACACAGATTTCCATCGTTGTGTTGTCTTTGGTATGCAATATGACTTTGGCACAATATGGACGATTATCTATTTATGGTCCGGATATTCCGATTTCGGTATTTAGTATTCAGACAAAGGTATATACGATAGTTTTAAACATTGTCACGGGTATTGTTTTAGGTGGACAGCCAATTTTTGGATACAACTATGGTGCAAAGAAATTGGATCGTGTGCGTGAAACATACCGGTTGGTATTAAAATCAACACTTGTGGTAGGTATAGTTTCTACAGTGATTTTCCAGCTTTGGCCGGAAGCAGTAATTGGCATATTTGGTGCTGGAGATGCGTTGTATCAGGAGTTTGCGGTAAAGACATTCCGTATTTATCTGTCACTCATGACTATTACCTGTCTGGTAAAAATGACAGCAGTATTTTTCCAGTCTATTGGAAAGTCAGTTCCTGCTGTAGTGGCATCTTTGGTACGTGATATTTTATGTTTTACTCCATTGGCTATTTTGCTGCCACAGTTTTTGGAAAGTGTAGAGCCGGGTACTGGTGTAGATGGTATTTTATACGCAGCACCAATCGCAGATTTTGTTGCAGTTTTAGTAATCTTAGGATTAACGATTTCATTCTTCCGTAATTTAGCGAAAGAAGAGAATGCAAATAAAGAAGGGAATGCAAATAAAGAAGCAGCATTGGCTGAAAATTTAGTGATTAAACCTTCTCATGCAGGTTGTATCATTACGATTGCCAGAGAACATGGTACTGCAGGAAAACAGATTGGTAAGCTGGTTGCAGAACAACTGCATATTCCATTCTACTATAAAGATTTGACGGCTCTGGCAGCACAGGAAAGTGGACTTGATAAGGAATTCCTTTCCGATTTAAATACGAATGCACCTTACATTCTGCATGATTTGTATTTGAGTACAAACGTTGTACAACAGGCTGTGATTGCACAGGAGAAAATTATCCGTAAGATTGCAGATAATGGTGCCTGTGTTATTGTAGGTAGAGCGGCAGACTATGTATTGCGTGATTATGATAATGTGATTAATGTTTTCTTATATGCACCAAAAGAGTATTGCGTTCAGAATATCGTAGAAATGTATGGAGATACAGAAGAACAGGCTGCTTTGCATGCAAAGCATTCCAATGAAGCTAGATCGGCGTATTATCGAAATATATCCGGTCAAAATTGGGGAGACCCTCACAATTATGATTTGTGTATTGATGCTTCAATTGGACGCGAAAAATGTGCAGAATTAATCAGTGATTTTTGTAAAGAAAAGAACCTTAAAGAAAAGAAATAGAGAAATTTTATAAAAAGCTATTGCAATCTATTTATATCTATGTTATAGTTAAGAAGCTGTTTATCGGGATGTAAACGGACGTAACGTGTCGTCTCTTGCAGTAAGCAT
>CAYVGA010000101.1:0-7208 GCA_964449855.1 uncultured Lachnobacterium sp. | reverse complement strand
TCCAGATTCTTTACGATATGTTCAATCGTCGCGAAGATACCTGGTGTGAACGTGTCTATTCCCCATGGGCAGATTTGCATCAGATTATGAAAGAAGAAAATATTCCATTATTTGGTTTGGAATCGCAGGAACCTATCAAAGATATGGACTTCTTGGGTATCACGATTCAGTATGAAATGTGCTATACCAACATCTTACAGGTGCTGGATTTGGCGCAGATTCCACTTTTGGCAAAAGACAGAACCGAAGAGCATCCAATCGTTATGGGCGGCGGTCCATGTACGTATAATCCGGAACCAATCGCAGATTTCTTTGATTTCTTCTATATTGGAGAAGGTGAAACGCAGTATGATGCGATTTTGGACATGTATAAAGAGATGAAACAGCATGGTGCATCCAGAGCAGAAATTTTACATGAAATTGCAAAAATCGAAGGTATGTATGTACCATCTCTCTATGATGTAACCTACAAAGAAGATGACACAATTGCTGCATTTCTTCCAAAATATGACGACATTCCTGCATCTATCAAGCGACAAGTGCAAGTGAATTTAGATGAAGCGATTTATCCGGAAAAACCGGTGGTTCCATTTATCAAAGCGACACAGGACAGGGTAGTGCTGGAAATTCAGCGTGGCTGTATCCGTGGATGCCGATTCTGTCAGGCAGGTATGATTTACCGTCCGAATCGTGAAAAAGACGTAGAAGTATTAAAGGAATATGCGCGTAAGATGTTAAAAGCAACAGGACATGAGGAGATTTCGCTCAGTTCGCTTAGCTCATCGGATTATAAACAGTTAGAAGAACTGTTGGATTTCTTACTGGAAGAATGTAAGAAACAGCACATTAACATTTCCTTACCATCGCTTCGTATCGATGCATTTTCGCTGGATATCATGAGCAAGGTACAGGATGTGAAAAAGAGCAGCATTACCTTTGCACCAGAGGCTGGTTCTCAGCGTATGCGTAATGTAATCAATAAAGGTTTAACGGTAGAAGATATTCTAGGTGGTTCAAAAGAAGCTTTCTTAGGTGGTTGGAATAAAGTAAAACTTTACTTTATGCTTGGTCTTCCTACGGAAACCGAAGAAGATATGCGAGCAATTCCGGAATTAGCAAACCAGATTGCAGCGTTGTATTACGAAACTATTCCAAAGGAAGAACGAACAGGAAAATGCCAAATTACCATGAGCACCTCGTTCTTTGTGCCAAAACCATTTACACCATTCCAGTGGGCAAAAATGGAAGATCCCGGTGAATACTTACGTCGTGCATCCATTGTAAATGAAACCATGAAAGCACAGTTGAACCATAAAAGTCTTCGCTATAACTGGCATGAAGCAGATGTTACGGTATTAGAAGGAATTCTTGCACGTGGTGACAGAAAACTTTCAAAAGCAATTTTACATGTATATGAACACGGCGGTATTTATGATGCATGGAGTGAATTTTTCAAATACCACAGATGGATGGATGCATTCAAAGCATGCGGTATCGATATGGATTTCTATAACAAACGTGAACGTTATGAAACGGAAGTTTTCCCTTGGGATTTCATCGACATCGGTGTAACCAAAGAATTTATGCTTCGCGAATGGAAAACAGCTCTTGGTGAGACTGTAACACCAAACTGCCGTCAGCGTTGTTCAGGCTGTGGCGCAAAATCATTTGGAGGAGGTGTCTGCTATGAAAATTAGAATTAAATTCCGTAAATGGGGAAGCATGAAGTTCATAGGACATTTGGATATGATGCGCTATTTCCAAAAAGTCATGCGTCGTGCAGACGTAGATATCCGTTATTCCGAAGGCTTTTCACCACATCAGATCATGTCTTTTGCAGCACCACTTGGTGTAGGCATTACCAGTGATGGTGAATATTTAGATATCGAAGTACACAGCACAAAATCTTCAGCAGAAATGATTGCAGATATGAACGCAACTATGGTAGATGGTGTAGATATCGTTGGTTACGTAGCCTTGCCGGACAATGCAAAACCAGCCATGTCTATCGTAGCGGCTGCAGACTATGTACTTTCTTATAAAGAAGGTTATGAAATTCCATTTACAGTAGAAGAATGGAAAGAAAAAGTAGAGGAATTATTTACTTCACAAAAGACATTTACCATTATCAAAAAGACCAAAAAAAGTGAACGTGAAGTTGACCTTAAACCACTGGTATATGGTTTTGAAGTAGTTGAAGTCGAGGAAAAACCAGCATTTTATATTAATGTATCCACCGGAAGTGTAGATAATATTAAACCGGAACTTCTTCTTTCTTCTATTTATGAAAAACTTGGCTTGGAATATAACGAATCTGCGATTGCAATTCATAGAAAAGATGTGTATGCAGTGGATGGGAAAAGTGGTAAGCAGATATCGTTATTGGAGTTAGGATTGCTTTTAAAAACGAAGAGTAAGGAGATAAATAGTGAATCGTCTAGCAATAACACGAGTTTCCATGAAAGAAAAATCGAATAACAAGCATCTTGCCTATATTATGTTAGATGAGAAACGCAACTTTGTAGACTTCCAAATATTTCAGGAAGAAAATTCTTTGCTGAATAATATTTATGTAGCACGCGTAGACAATATCGTGCCAAACATAAAAGGAGCATTTGTCCGCATTTCTCAAAAGCAGGTATGCTATCTGCCGTTAGAAGATGTAAAATCACCTTTATATGTAAAAAAACAGTCTGAACGAAAAGTATTGTCCATCGGCGATGAAATTGTAGTCCAAGTAATCAAAGATGCCGTCAAAACAAAAGAACCTGTCGTTTCGACAAAACTGACCTTAGCCGGAAAGTATTGCGTTTTAACGACGGACAATACATCATTAGGGGTGTCGAAAAAAATTACAGGCGAGAAACATCTCTATATGAACAAACTCCTTAGTACCAATGTCAGCAAGCAAGCCGAAGAACATGGATTTGGCATGATTATCCGTACCAATGCCTTAGAAGCATCGGAAGAAGCATTATTAGAAGATTTGAATGAAACAATAGCTAGATTTCTTCAGCTAAAAGCCAAATCCATTCATCAGTGTGCTTTTGCGATTTTGGAAAAATCCGAAGAACCTTATATTCAAAAATTAAAAACAACGGATTTATCATTGTTAGACGGTATATTAACCGACGAAGAAGACATTTTTGCAGAAATAGAACAAAAACTGCCATATCTAAAAGAAAAAGAACTTTTGAAATTTTATAATGATAAACAAGTTTCGCTGGGGACCCTCTATAATTTCCGCGGTTCCGTAGGCAAACTGATTGAAAAACGTGTTTGGCTCAAATCAGGTGCAAACATTATTATTGAACAGCTTGAAACTATGACTGTGATTGATATCAATTCAGGAAAGAACATTTCCAAGAATGAGACAGCGATCTTGGAAATCAATAAAGAAGCAGCGGTGGAAATAGCCCGACAGCTTCGCCTTCGCAATATTTCGGGTATGATAATTATCGATTTTATCAATATGAAATCAAAGGAACATATGGATGAATTAATCGCCGTTCTGAAAGAGCAAATAAAAAAAGATTCGGTTACCTGTAGTTTTATGGATGTGACGAAACTTGGTCTGGTTGAGCTGACACGAAAGAAAACATACAAATCATTAAAAGAACTGATTACATTTGTTTGATGCATAAAATCAAGATTCCTTATAAAGTCAGAGAAAAGTGTTGACAATTCATTCTACATAATATAGTATAAATATGTACTACATTATGTAGAATGAGAGGAATGAGTAATGAGCGAAATAAGAATGGGGGCTGCTGAGGCAAAGTTCGCAGATATTATCTGGACGAATGAACCAATTTCTTCTGGAGAATTGGCAAAATTAGGGAATAAAGAGTTGGAATGGAAGAAGACTACTTCGTTTACGGTATTAAAACGATTATGTGAACGCGGTATTTTTCAAAATCAAAACGGTACGGTAACATCCATTATTTCCCGAGAAGAATATTATGCACGCCACAGCGAGCAGTATGTAGAAGAAACCTTTGGTGGTTCGCTTCCTGCATTTTTGACGGCATTTGGTACAAGAAAAAAACTATCCGAACAGGAAGTGGATGAACTGCAGAAAATTATTGACTCTATGAGGAGGTAATGCGATGTTGGATCAGATGTTTATGCAAGTGATTGATATGAGCAGAACAGCTAGTGTAAGTATTTTAATTATTTTTGCTGTTCGATTATTGCTGAAAAATGCACCGAAATTTGTTTCGTATATGTTGTGGTTTGTCGTATTATTTCGATTGCTATGTCCGGTTTCGATGGAGTCTATCGTCAGCCTGCTGCCGAATATGGCACCAACATCTTATCATTACACTTTAGAAGATGAAACCATTTCTATTCAAAACGCAGGAAAAGCTGCATATCATACCATAAATCATGTGTTACAAGATGGACTTGAAAATCACCAAATAGAAATGACCATATCCGGCGAAAATGAAGCTGCAAAATTAGTAAGGTTTCAATCATGGGAAACCATCATTTTGCTTGGACAATATGTATGGCTGTTCGGAATAGGAATTATGCTTCTGTACAGCATGATTTCTTATTATAAAATGCATCAAAAAGTACAAACTGCGCTTCCTATGCATAATTCCCAAAATAAAACTGCATATAAGAATCGGATTTATATAGTGGAGGATAGCATTTCTCCATTTGTCATGGGCATTTTCCGGCCGAAAATTTATTTGCCGATGCATTTAGATAAAAAAGAACAGGATTATATCCTTTTACATGAGCAGTTTCACATCAAACGAGGCGATCATATTGTGAAAGTGCTTGCTTTTACGGCACTTTGCATCCATTGGTTCAATCCATTGGTATGGCTTGCCTTTTTTATTTCCAGCAAGGACATGGAAATGAGTTGTGACGAAGCTGTTATCAAACGAATCGGAACGGAAATTAAAGCAGATTATTCGACTTCTTTGCTTTCGCTTGCAATGGGCAAACGCATGAAACTTGGAACTCCACTGGCATTTGGCGAAGTTGATACAAAAAGCAGAATCAAAAATCTGGCTGCATGGAAAATGCCTGACAAAAAGAAACTGTCTTTTATTACAATTGCTGCAGTTGTTTTAATGGTTTGTTTGCTTACAGACCCGATATCCATGATTTCTTCAGAACCGGAGCATGTGATTCAAACAGAAGATGAACCATTCTCTCTAACGATGGATATCGAAGAACACTATATCACCAGTACAGGCGATCCATCCAACGTCTATTATATAGATGAAAATAAGACCCTTTGGGGATGGGGAGAAAATACCTACGGACAGCTTGGACAAGGTACAAAGGACAATACTTACCACGAAGAAATGGTGAAAATAGCTGAAAATGTTGTACACGTCGACTTTTCACAAAAAGGTTTTGTCATTTATCTAACAACCGATCATAAACTATATGGTTTGGGCAATTCCGGCTGTGGAGCGCTGCAGCAATATGACAGTTTTGATTGGAAACGATATCTTAATTATGGTTTGGAAACGTATTCTGTAGAAACACCATATCTTTTAATGGAGGATGTCATCTATGCCCGCTGTGGAAAAGATGATGTGGTCTGCATGACCCAAGATGGTGCTGTTTGGACCTGGGGAACAATGTATGTCAATGGCAGTTATCCCTGGGGAACTGTGAATTATATCGAAAAACCAATAAAAATTTTAGAAAATGCTGTTCTTGTGACAGGAGGATGGTTTCATCATGCTGCATTATTAGAAGATGGGACACTTTGGACCTGGGGATACAATCTTGCCGGAAATTGCGGCGTAGCGGATAGTCCTGTAGTAGCTGAACCGGTCAAGGTGGAAGAAGATGTCGTTATGGTCTGGACAGGAACGATGCAATATAATATTGATTGTTTTGATTACATTTCAGGATTGGATTTGGAATATCCAAGACAGCATGAGAATACGCTGATAAAAAAATCGGATGGTTCATATTTGATTTGTGGAGCGTATGTAGGAACAACGCCACAGTATATTACAAATTATTATGAACTTGCAGAAATCACAATGATTTGTACACATGAATTTCTGCCGCTTAAATATGCAGATGTTGATATTCCTGTTTCAATAGAATCAAAATAGAACAGATGGTATCCTTAACCCAAAGGATCAGAACGAAAACTTGATGAATAGGTAACTATATGATAACGAAAAAAAGAAAACTGTACATTGGCATCATAGGTATTCTCATTCTATCTGTTGTATGGATAGCATGGGAAAATGAAGCATTGGAATTAAATACTTATACTATAACAAGTGAAAGACTCCCGGAATCTTTCGACGGATACCGCATTGCCCATGTTTCTGATTTGCACAATACTGAAATCGGAGACAAAAATAAAACGCTTCTTAAAATGTTAGAAGATACCAAACCTGACATGATTGCGATAACGGGTGATTTGATTGATTCACGCAGGACAGACATCACCATTGCGTTACAGTTTGCGGAAGAGGCAATGAAAATTGCTCCATGTTACTATATTACAGGCAATCACGAATCCAGAATTTCAGAATATGAGGATTTGAAAAATGGACTTATAGAACTAGGTGTAATTATCTTAGAAGATGAAAAACTCTATTTAGAGCAGATGAATGAAACCATAGCCTTATGTGGTATAGACGATCCAAGTTTTAACACCGATGATTTCAAAGGAACTTCCACAGAACGCATGAAGCATAAACTACAAAAACTTATGGAAGAAGAAACTTCCTACACAATATTATTATCCCATCGTCCGGAATTCTTCGAATTGTATGCCGAATATGAGTTAGACCTTGTTTTAAGCGGTCATGCACATGGAGGACAGTTTCGCCTACCATTTGTGGGTGGTATGTTTGCACCAAATCAGGGATGGTTTCCGAAATATGATGCAGGAGTATATACCAATGGCCTCACAAATATGATTGTCAGCAGAGGTATTGGAAATAGTCTTTTTCCATTTCGCGTGAACAATCGTCCGGAAGTAATTTTGGTTGAATTAAAGACGGAATAACATAAGAGTAACAAGAAACAAATATTCGTATGGTTTCTTGTTACTTTTGTATTGAATACAATACCGTTATGCGATACAATGTAAATAATATATTAATCATTGTAACTATTCAGGACAGCTCAAAACACCTGCTGTTTTGAGCGTAAGAAAGTGATTCAGGAGTGAGCAAACCCATCTGCGAAGCAGATTTCTCATGGGTTTG
>CAYVGA010000100.1:0-7264 GCA_964449855.1 uncultured Lachnobacterium sp. | reverse complement strand
TCAGAATTAAATAATTGATATATAAATAAAAAATGACAGACGTTAGAACATAGTGAACTTTCTAACGTCTGTTTTTTAGAATTAAATTTATCGTCTTGTAGCATTGTCCTGAAAACTAAAATAATCCGGTCTATGCCGTGACTGGGTATATTCGAACATAATACCATCACTGTTATAGGTATGGGAACTTACCACGGCCATACAGTTGTAATCACCCAATTCCAAATATGTTTCATCGATCTGAGTCATTTTCTCAACAGTCATAATACGTTTGCTGGTAATAATCGAAACACCTAGTGTATTTTCTAAATAATCATAAATGGAGTTTTCTGCAATTTCTTTGGTCAATCCCAGGGCTACACGTTTAAGAAAATAGTTATGGTTCAAAATCAGTGCTTTTCCATCCAGATAATGAAGTCTTTGTAAATAGTAAATTTCGTCACCCACAGTAAATCCGGTTTTTGCCGCAATCTTTTCATCTACCACTAATTCGATAAAGTGTATCACTTTCGTTTCTGGTTTCTGATGATTTCGGATGGCAGATTCTCGAAAGGATTCAATACCACCAATGGTAAAAGAAGTCTGTAGTGCAGGCTGGAAGATGACACGGACCCCTTTTCCCTGCATGGATTGTACATATCCGTCGGTCACCAAATCTCCAATTGCACGGCGGATGGTATTTCGGGAACAATCATATTCTTGTACCAGTGTGTTCTCAGAAGGTAGAAGTTCCTGAAAATCATATTCTCCTGTTTCTATTTTTCGTTTTAAATCGATATATATTTCAGCATATTTCGCTTTTGGCATAACGTCCTCCAGTTGTTTAAACATATAAATTTAATTATAATAAGTATAATTTGAAAGTCAAGAAAGCTTTTGCAGGTATTTTACTTGTTTTCTCATTTGAATGAAAAACATCGAATTGTTCAATTGTAGTAGATTTTATAAAAATAAACTTGTTCAAACAAGTTTTAAAATACAGGTTGACATGTTTAAACAAGTGTGATATAACATAATTATACAAGGAACTTGTTTAAACAACTTAACGCGCGCAAAAAATGACAAAAACGAGATAGGAGAAAGAACATGGGAAAATACACAAATGACGCAAAACAATTGTTGCAGTATGTGGGCGGAAAAGAAAACATCGCAGCAGTATCTCATTGTGTAACACGTATGAGATTTGTATTAAATGATCCAAGCAAAGCAGATATTGCAAAGATTGAAGCTTTAAAATCAGTAAAAGGAAGCTTCACACAGGCTGGTCAGTTCCAGGTAATCATTGGAACAACAGTAGCAGAGTTCTACAATGATTTTACAGCAGTAGCAGGTGTAGAAGGTGTATCCAAAGATGAAGTAAAGAGTGCGGCAAAACAGAATCAGAATGTACTCCAGAGAGTAATGTCAGCATTAGCTGAAATTTTTGCTCCACTTATTCCAGCGATTATCACTGGTGGTTTGATTTTAGGTTTCAGAAACTGTATCGACAGCTTATATTTATTCGAAGACGGTACAAAGACACTTTGCGATATCAGTCAGTTCTGGGCAGGTGTAGACCACTTCTTATGGCTGATCGGTGAAGCAGTATTCCATATGCTTCCGGTAGGTATCTGCTGGTCCGTAACTAAGAAAATGGGTACTACACAGATGCTTGGTATTGTACTTGGTCTTACACTTGTATCCGGCCAGTTATTGAATGCATATGGTGTAGCTGGTGCAACAGAAATTCCACAGTGGGACTTTGGTTTTGTACAGGTTGACATGATTGGTTATCAGGCACAGGTAATTCCAGCTATTCTTGCAGCATTTACATTAGTTTACCTTGAAAAATTCTTTACAAAGATTTGTCCATCTGTAATCTCCATGATTGTAGTTCCATTCTGTAGTTTGGTGCTCTCTGTTATGGCAGCTCACTTCATTCTTGGACCTATCGGCTGGACAATCGGTTCTGTAATTTCTTCTGTAGTTTATGCAGGTATTACGGGTCCATTAAAAGTAGTATTCGGTGCAATTTTTGGTTTTGTATATGCGCCACTTGTAATTACAGGTCTTCATCATATGTCAAATGCTATTGACTTACAGTTAATCGCTGACTTCGGTGGCACAATGTTATGGCCAATGATTGCATTATCAAATATTGCACAGGGTTCAGCGGTATTAGGTATGATTTATCTTCAGAAAAAAGATGCAGAAGCACAGGAAGTGAACGTACCAGCATGTATTTCATGTTACTTAGGTGTTACAGAACCAGCGATGTTTGGTGTAAACTTGAAACATAACTTCCCATTCATCAGCGGTATGATTGGTTCTTCTATTGCAGCTATCGTTTGTGTGGCTACAAGCAGTACAGCAAACGCAATCGGTGTAGGTGGTCTTCCAGGAATTCTTTCTATGCAGCCACAGTCTATGCTTAGCTTCTTGCTTTGTATGGTAATTGCAGTTGTAGTACCATTTGTATTAACAGTTATGCTTGGTAAGAAAAAATTAAATGCTTAAGAAGTTTTTGAAAGCAGAATAGAGGCAGACAATGACAGATTTTAGAAAAAGTACGGTATATCAGATTTATCCAAGATCATTTTATGATACAAATGGTGATGGAATTGGTGATTTAAAAGGTGTCACTGCAAAATTAGACTACATAAAAGAATTGGGTGTGGATTATATCTGGATGACTCCATTCTTCGTATCACCACAGTATGATAACGGATATGACGTAGAAGATTATTACAACATTGACCCTCGTTATGGAACGATGGAAGATTTTGAAGAGCTCTCTAAAGAAGCAGAAAAACGCGGTATCAAACTTATGCTCGATATGGTATTCAACCATACATCCAGCAATCACGAGTGGTTCCAAAAGGCTTTGGCAGGAGATGAAAAATACAAAAACTTC
Source organism: uncultured Lachnobacterium sp. (assembly GCA_964449855.1). Classification (GTDB taxonomy): domain Bacteria; phylum Bacillota; class Clostridia; order Lachnospirales; family Lachnospiraceae; genus Roseburia. The sequence continues at coordinate 4,371 of CAYVGA010000100.1, read as the reverse complement.
TATATTTTCAAAAAAGGAAAAGAAGCAGGTTTGCCACCTACGAACTGGGAAAGTAAATTTGGTGGTAATGCCTGGGAATATGTTCCGGAAATGGATGAATATTATTTGCATTTGTTCCATGTAAAACAACCCGATTTAAACTGGGATAACCCGGAAGTACGTGAGGAAGTAAAAAAGATTGTACGTTTTTGGATGGAAAAAGGTGTAAAAGGTTTCCGTTTTGACGTAGTAAACTTAATCAGTAAAGACAAATACGAAGATGATTACGAAGGAGACGGACGTAGATTCTACACAGATGGTCCAAACATTCATCAGTATTTGAAAGAATTAAATGAAGGCTCTTTCGGACAGGATGCAGAAATCATTACAGTTGGTGAGATGTCCAGCACATCCATGGAAAACTGTTTCGGTTATGCGGGTATGGACAGCAAAGAACTTTCCATGGTATTTAGTTTTCATCATTTAAAAGTAGATTTTATGGGCAACGAAAAATGGGTACTTGTACCGGTTGACTTTATGAAATTGAAAAAAATCCTTTTTGGATGGCAGACAGGTATGGCAGAACACAATGCATGGAATGCCGTATTCTGGTGTAACCATGACCAGCCAAGACCGGTTTCTCGTTTCGGGGATGATGAAGTATACTGGAAAGAATCTGCAAAAATGCTTGCAACTTTGGTACATGGTCTTCGTGGAACACCTTACATTTATCAGGGCGAAGAAATCGGAATGACAAATACAGATTTTACGACTATTGACCAGTTTAGAGATGTAGAAAGTCTGAACTATTATGAAATCCTTCAGAATAAAGGACTTTCCAAAGAAGATGCGTTGCGTATCGTGCAGATTCACTCTAGAGATAATGGACGTACACCAATGCAGTGGAACGAAGAAACAAACAGCGGATTTACCACAGGAACTCCTTGGATTGGTGTAAATAAAAATTATCCAAAAGTAAATGCAGAAAGCCAGTTAAAAGACGAAACATCGATTTTCCATTACTATAAAACATTGGTAAATTTGAGAAAAGAATATGATGTGATTGCATTTGGTGATATCAAGCCATTGGATGAAAAAAATACATCCGTATTTGCTTATGAAAGAACTTATGAAAATGAAAAAGCAATCGTAATCTGTAACTTCTACAAAAATGAAATTGAGTGGAAGTGTGACGAAAATTTATCGGATTATGAAGTATTGATTGGAAATTATGAAAATCAGGTGGTTTCCGATGGAAAAATTGTATTAAAACCTTATGAAGCGGTAATGCTTTATAAGAAAAACTAATTTTGTTATCTGAAGAAATTCTTTATGATAAAAACCCTCAAAGATACCCTGGCAGTTGGACGCCAAAACGGACAACTACCAGGGTATTTTATTATGTCCTTTTATAAGGCATGAAATTATTTTATTTGATAAATTATCGATTGCAGCAACAGCACTGTTATCTATATTTGTACTGATGACAGAAAATGCGTTTTTAGGTATCGATTTGGGTTATCTGTTCTTTGGGGCAATGTGGCTAGGATCTTGCTTTACGAAAGAACCCGTATGTGCCGCTTATGTGAAGTACGACTATAATGGGGAAAACACCTTACATAATCCGATTTTTATGAAAACCAATTATATCATTGCGGCAGGATGGGGAATTTTATATATTGCTATAGCAATATGGACGTATCTTTTGTCTGGTACATCTCTTGCGCAGATAGTAGTATTACTGAATAATATTATGCCGGCATTTATGGGGCTTTTTACTGTTTGGTTTCAGAAATGGTATCCGGCGTGGATTGCTGGTGGGAAGCGAAGATAGTACCAGAAGATATATATGTAGAACGTCTGGTGGAGCGTCTCGGACTTACCCCTGCTACCATATCTTTTCACTTAAAGAGATTAGAAGAGATTTGATTTGTGAACACATCATAGAGCGTGAGGGCAGTATCTATCGATTATTATAAAAAATATATAGATTGTATGAAAATGCAGGGTTTTTCCTGCATTTTTAAGTTTATAAGTAACTGTTCAGGACAGGAAAAACTCTTGTTATTTTGTCCGGAAGAACATGATTTAGTTTATAAATTTTTAACAGGAAAGGTCTGTTTTTAGAGTTTATATTTTGATATAATAGTGAACATAGTTGAGTAAGAACAGTATATAGTAAAGGAGAATAGAACAATTATGAATCCAGCAGCAATGATGAAAATAATGGGAGCAATGAATACTTTTAAAAATAACCATCCAAAATTTATGTCATTTTTAAATTATGTTTTTGCAGGTGGTTTTCCAGAAGGAACCGTCATCGAGATTACAGTTACAAAACCGGGACAGGATGCAGTTACTTCCAATATGAAAGTGACACAGTCCGATTTGGATTTGTTTGAATCTATGAAAGATATGGAAACAAATTAATTCGTTTGATGTTGTATTTCGATTTGTAATCCTGCATTACAAAGAAAGGGATAAAAATATGATTGTTAGAAGAGTATTAAATATAGAAGATCTTATGACAAAGCACGTAGCAGTAGTCCGTGCTTTGAATCAATGCGGAATTGAACAGGTGGATCATGCCACCACTGCCATGGAAGGACTTGCCATGATTGATGCGGCCATAGAAGAGGGAAAGCCTTATCATGCCATTGTATCCGACATGTATTTTCCGATTTTTCCAGGAGAAGGAGAGGTACAGGCCGGGTTAGTTGTGATAGAAGAACTACAGAACAAAGGCATCGATATTCCGATTATTGTATGTTCCTCTGCCAGATTGGTGATTCCGGATATCGTAGGCTGCATTCATTATAGTCCTTATCGTAATGATTTGAATGCAGATATGCGGGAAATGATTGATATCATAAGAAATATGTAATGAAGATATGTAATGAACATATGGAATGAATAGTTATAGGTAGTTTTATAGAACTTCATATAGAAAAGGTATGTAGAAATAAACATAAAAAAGGAAGTATATTATGAAAAGACAAAAAATTACTATATTAAGTTTATGCATTATATGTTCTCTTTTTGTATCGGGATGCAGTTTGTTTTCAAATAAAGAGAAAAATGAAAACAGTATAGAAACAGAATGGGAAGAAAATACAGAGTCAGTAAAGCAGACAGAAAATGCCACAGAGAGTGTATTTGAGACAGAGGTGACAGAGTCTGCAGAAGCAGTAGATGTTACAGAAACTGAAATGACAGAGGCTGAATTAACAGAAACAGAAGATCGTCAGCCACAGAATTCCCAGTCAGCCAATTCCAAACCAGAAACAGGAAATACAGTACCAAACGAATCGGAGAAAAACCCATCTCATCCAGAGGTTCCTTCTGTTCCCCAGACCCCACCAGCGGTGGAAGAAGTTCCAGAAGTCTATGTGGTAAATGTGATCACGGAGCAGGAAACCTTAGCACCAGAAGATTATAAATATGGTGTCACAAAAAACGGAGTTGTAGATAAAACTTATGAAGTATACAGTGATGGAACAAGAAAATGTGTAGCAGAATATCCTTCCTATACCTATGATTCCAGTACCTATAATGCCACTGATGATCAAATTCGAGGGGAAAGTGATTCTAATTCGGCTAATTATATGGGATATTACCAGGAAGTTCTGAATTTAGTGAACCAGATTCGAGCAGAAGCGGGTGCTGCTCCATTGACATTGGATACTTCGCTTTGTAATGCAGCAAGCATGCGAGCATTAGAAATGGATTATGCAAACTATTTTGAACATGCCAGAGCCGATGGTAGAGATTGTTTCTCTGTTATGGATTATTATGGATGTACATATTCTGCAGCAGGTGAAAATATTGCAGCAGGCTACAGTTCACCAGCCGCTGTAGTAGAAGGATGGAAAAATTCTTCAGGACATTATGCCAATATGATTAGTGCAGATTTTACAAAATTAGGTGTAGGATACTGCAATGCAGGTGTTGGAGAGTATGGGAACTATTGGGTGCAGTTGTTCTCAAATTAAATTACTTGGGCGTAGACAAAATAATTGTCTACGCCTTAAATTATGCTTTTTGTTTCATTTTATTTACTTTTGTGTTGTAGATAAGTGGATAAAAGTTCTAGTAAGAGCTGGCGTTCTTCAATACTCAATTTGTTATATAAAATTGATATATTGTCTTTTAATGAATCATTGCTATGGATGTTGCTCATGGATATAAAATCGGCAATATCACATTCTAGTATATCTGCTATTTCAGATAAGGTTTCTAAATTTACTTTTGCAATTCCACGTTCAATCTGACTGATGTAACCGGAAGATACATAGAGGTCTGCTGCTAAGTCGTTTTGAGTTTTACCGAGTCTTTTTCTTTTTTCTTTAATTCTACTACCAATGAGTTTAAAATCAACAGCCATTTTTTGTA
>CAYVGA010000099.1:0-7272 GCA_964449855.1 uncultured Lachnobacterium sp. | reverse complement strand
AGCTGATTTCTCATGGGTTTGCGAATCGTAATTATTCAGGTACTGAATAATTACATCTTTATTAATAAAAATACTTTACATATAATAAGAAGTGGAGTATATTTACTACATATTTTTAATAAGTTGAATGGGCTGTAAGAGTCATTATAATTAGTTTAACTTATTAATTGATATTGGTATAGAAATTGAAAGATGAGAGGAAATTTCCATGAACGAAAATATGAGAATCAATGTAGCAGAGATTTTTGGTGAAAATGTTTTTAATGATTCGGTGATGCAGGCGCGTCTGCCTAAGAAGGTATATAGTAAATTACACCAGATTATTGCTGAGGGTGGAGAATTAGATATTGAAACTGCAGATGTTATCGCGCATGAGATGAAAGAATGGGCGATTGAAAAAGGTGCGACACATTTTACTCATTGGTTTCAGCCGCTGACTGGTGTAACGGCGGAAAAGCATGATTCCTTTATTACAGCGCCTATGGAAAACGGAAAAGTGTTGATGAGTTTTTCAGGTAAGGAGTTAATCAAAGGGGAAGCGGATGCATCTTCTTTTCCTTCGGGTGGACTTCGTGCGACATTTGAAGCGAGAGGTTATACTGCGTGGGATTGTACATCGCCTGCCTTTGTACGTCAGGATGCGGGTGGTGCGACACTTTGTATTCCAACGGCATTTTGTTCTTATACAGGAGAAGCTCTCGATCAGAAGACACCTCTCTTACGTTCCATGCAGGCAGTAGGGGAACAATCACTTCGTCTGCTTCGTTTGTTTGGAAATTCCACTTCCAAGAAAGTAACGCCTTCTGTTGGTCCGGAGCAGGAATACTTTTTGGTAGATAGAGAAAAATATTTAAAGAGAAAAGACCTTGTTTTTACAGGACGTACGCTTTTTGGTGCGATGCCGCCGAAAGGACAGGAAATGGACGACCATTATTTTGGTTCGATTCGTGAACGTATTGCGGCTTATATGAAAGATGTGGACGTAGAGCTTTGGAAACTTGGAGTTACATCTAAGACGGAACATAATGAAGCTGCTCCGGCGCAGCACGAAATGGCTCCAATTTATGCAGAGTGTAATGTGGCAGTAGATCATAATCAGTTGGTAATGGAAACTTTGAAAAAAGTAGCGGGACGGCATGGATTACAGTGTCTGCTGCATGAAAAACCATTTGCTGGTGTGAATGGTTCCGGCAAACACAATAACTGGTCACTGACTACAGATGATGGCATTAATTTGTTAAATCCAGGTAAGAGACCACATGAGAATACACAGTTTTTGCTGGTATTGACCTGTGTTTTAAAAGCAGTGGACAAGCATGCAGGACTTCTTCGTGCATCAGCAGCTGATGTAGGAAATGATCATCGTTTGGGGGCACATGAAGCTCCTCCTGCAATTATTTCTATTTATTTAGGAGAACAGTTAGAGGATATTTTAAGCCAGTATATTGAAAATGGAGCTGCTACACGTAGTATTAAAGGAGAAGGTCTTTCTACCGGTGTAAAGACACTTCCTGATTTTCGTAAAGATGCGGCAGATAGAAACCGTACATCACCATTTGCGTTTACCGGAAATAAATTTGAATTTCGTATGGTTGGTTCACAGGACTCTGTAGCACAGTCAAACGTAATTTTAAATACAATTGTAGCAGAGGCCTTTTCGGAAGCGTGTGATATATTGGAAAAAGCAGACGATTTTGAGGCGGCAGTACACAGTCTGATTCAGGAATATGCAAAAGAACATGAACGTATTATTTTTAATGGTGACGGCTATTCGGAAGAATGGGTAGAAGAAGCGGCGCGTCGAGGACTTCCAAATCTTGGATGTATGGTAGATGCGATTCCAGAGTATGTAGCCCCTGCCTCTGTAGAAGTATTTGAACGTTTTAACGTATTCAGCAGAAGTGAATTACAGTCTCGTATGGAGATTGAATATGAAATCTATGCAAAAACCATTAATATTGAGGCAAGAGCGATGGTGGATATTGCGACGAAGCAGATTGTACCGGCAGTTATTCGATATACAACAGTTCTTGCAGATAGCATTAATGCAGTAAAAGCTGCATGTCCGGAAGCACCGGTAAGTGTACAGATTTCGTTGCTAAAAGAAACTTCAAAATATTTGGAAGAAACAAAAATTGCTATGCGCCAATTAGAAGAAGTAACCAAAATTGCTTATGCAATGGACAGAGGCGAGGCACAGGCACGTTATTATCGTGATGAAGTGCATGTTGCGATGGAAGCTTTACGTGAACCGGTTGACAAGTTAGAAATGATTGTAGATAAATCTATGTGGCCGATGCCATCGTATGGTGATTTGATTTTTGAAGTATAGTTTGTGGTGATTCCTAGCTGGAGAGAACGGCTGAGAATGAAGTTAAAAATTATAATGATGGAAACATAAAAATCCTCGGGAATTTTCCCGAGGATTTTTGTTATGGAGTTGTTGTATTGTTTTTTAGTGCATTTTCTGCATCAATTAACTTCTGAATGTTCGTAACAGAGGATTTCACATTTTCAGGTAATGCTTCATAAGCTGCTCGAATGGTTTTAATAGCACCTTCGTTCAAATTAGAAAAATCAATGCTGTTGATCATATCAATGATTGCTTTTACTTGTTGCGAAGAATTATCTGTAGTGCCATTATTAGGAGTATTTGTTCCGGTATCAGGGGTATCTGTACCATCATCAGGATTATCTGTACCGGTGTTAGGGGTACCGGTATCCGGTACCGGATCTGGTGTTACAACCGGTTGGTGCGTACAGATGGTTGCTAAAAATTCTTCTGTAGCAATAAATTCTTTATCTGAAGTTTCCGGATTGCCGCCAATGATAAAAGTTTTTTGTACAACTTGTTCAATAGGACAGTTTTCATTGGCGATTAAGCCTGTTTCCGAACAGATAGTTAACTGTACATGGTGGTCGCAAGGTTCGGATGAACTTGGAACTGTTCCGGTTGCAAAATATTCGCTGATAATTGCATTGCCTTTTTGACAAAGATCACATACACCGGATACAGGAACTTTTCCGGATTCTTTACATACAGAAGCGGAGGTAATGCCACTTGGTTTTGTAAAGTTTTTATATTCTAAGTCGGCATGAATACGTTTCATTGTTTCACGCCAGATGTTTCTGGCATACGTACACTGGGAACCTACCTGTACGGAGTTATCATCATTTCCGCCCCAGACAACACAGGTATAATATGGTGTATATCCGGCAAAGAGAGAGTCACGGTTTGAGGTGGTTGTACCGGTTTTACCGGCCTGAGCCATGGATGAACCGAAATAAGCACGTGTACCGGTACCGGATGTCATAACATCGCACATAGCATCTGTTAATAACCAGGCAGTCTGCTCACTGATAACTCTATGTGTTTCCTGTGTAGTATTATCTAAAATCAAATTACCTTCATGGTCATATACAGCACTATAGAAAGATGGTTCAATGTATTCTCCACCATTTGCGATAGCTGCATATGCGGCTGTCAACTCTAAGTTTGTTACACCATTGGTAAGTCCGCCAAGCGCAAGGCTTAAGTTTCTGTCGCTATCAGAGAGTGTTGTAAAACCAAATTTTAAAGCATATTCATAACCAAGGCCTGCACCCATTTCATTCAATGTCTTAACGGTTGTAATATTGTAAGAATTAGTAATGGCTTCACGGAGTGTTGTCCATCCGTGGAGTGCATTGTTTGAGTTACGGTAAGATTTTCCACCCATTTCAAATGGGGCATCATCCTGTACAGATGCTAAGGTAAATCCACCGGCATCTAATGCTGCGGCATAACATCCGATAATTTTGAAAGTAGAACCTGGTTGACGGGTAGTATCTGTAGCACGATTCCATGTACGATTACCAATTTTGTCGCCACGGCCGCCAACTAAAGCCTTTACTTCACCGGTAGTATTGTCAATAACGGTAAAGGCAACCTGCGGCTGTAAAGTAATAACGATAGACTCAGAATTTTCAACTAAGGTATCGCCTTCTTCTAAGACATCCTGCTGGTATTCTGCAATTGCATCGTAACATTCCTGTTCGGTTTTATAAGTAATATCGTATTCCGAATTGTTGTTTACTTTCTTGTAGTAAGAAAGCATAGTCTGGTGAGAGTAATTCTTTGTAGTTCCATCTGCTTTTTTTACGGAGAAAGCCAGATGGAACGAATATTTCGCATCCATTGGATAATTGTCAGGATCGTTTGCTTCTTCATCACAAATAGCCTGCATATCCATATTTTGAGTGGAAATAATGGTCAAACCACCTTGATAAATGAGTTTGTAGGCATCTGATTCAGAGTATCCCTTTTTGTTAATCAAATCGTCTAAAACATCTTCAATCAAAGCATCTACAAAATACGTATTGTAGCTGTCCGGATTTTCTACATTATAAGAAGCGATACGGTCATAAACAGGGTCTGCCATGGCTTCATCATACTGTGTTTGGGTAATGTATTCTAAACGAAGCATTGCGTCCAATACGCGTTCGCGGCGTTCTGCATTTTTGTCTGGAAAACGAATTGGGTCGTATCCATATGGATTCTGTGTAACACCTGCAATAACAGCACTTTCAGAGAGTGTCAGTTCGGATACATCTTTTCCAAAGTATTTGTTAGATGCCGCCTGCACGCCCAAAGTGTTTGAACCTAAGTTAATCGTATTTAAGTAGTTTTCCAAAATCCAGTCTTTGTCCTGCACCTGTTCCTCTAATTTTAAAGAAAGGTACTGTTCCTGAATCTTACGCTGTAATTTTTCGATGAAAGTAGTTTCGCCAACCCAGTCCGTTAGAACGTTGTTTTTTATGAGCTGCTGAGTAATGGTACTACCACCCTGGATACCACCTTCACCGGTGATAAGACTCTTGATTGTGGCTACACCGGCACGGGCAATACTTTGTAAGTCGATACCATTGTGTTCGTAAAAACGTTCATCTTCAATGGCAACAAAAGCCTGCTGCATATGTTTTGGAATCTGATCCAAAGTTACATATTCACGGTTTGCACCGGAGCCTACGAGGGTGTCAATTTGTGTAGTGCCATCATCTGCATAAACGGAGGTAGAATATCCCGTAGGAACTACGTCCAGATGGGAAATATCCGGTGCAGAGTCAATAATACCTTTTCCAATACCGAAAACTGCAGCAACAGCAACAATACCGATTACTACAACAAGTGTCAAGATTACTTTGACTGTAGTGATACCTATTTTGTTTTTTACTTTTGTTCCTTTTGCGTCCACGTGTTTGACGCGGCGCTTTGTTGAATTCTTATCATAATTCATATAAATGGCCTCCCAACAAGGATTAAAATTTATGTAATTATGCGTTTCTCTCATAATTACAAATTTATAATTGTTACAGACATTCCTATTATAACAAAAAAATAGGGGTATAGGAAGAAAAAAATTGAAATAAGATACCGGGTTATGGTAGGATTAAGAAAGATTTAATAAATATTTTAGAAAATAGTAAGGAGTGCATATGGCATATCATGTAATATACAAAGGCGGCGAAGGAGAAATCGTAGAAAAGAAGTCCAGATTTATTGCGACAGTAAAACCGGTTGAGTGTGAAGAGGAAGCAACTGCATTTATTTCAGAGATGAAAAAGAAGTACTGGGATGCCCGGCACAATTGCAGTGCATTTGTGATTGGAGCGAATCAGGAACTGACCAGATGTTCTGACGATGGCGAGCCGGCACAGACGGCAGGACGTCCGATGCTTGATGTATTGTTAAAAGAAGGTGTGACCAATGTGGCGGTTGTAGTTACCAGATATTTTGGCGGCGTACTGCTTGGTACCGGCGGTTTGGTGCGTGCTTATCAGAAAGCGGTACAGGAGGGGCTGGCAGCTTCCCAAATTATTGAAAAAAGGGAAGGATTTCTTCTATATATAAATACAGACTATAATGGAATCGGAAAGTTGCAGTATCTTTTTGCACAGAAGGAAATTTCTATTTTAGAAAGTGAATATGCAGCGGATGTGCGTATGACGGTACTTGTTCCATTGGAAAGAAAAGCAGAGATAGAAAAGGCTGTTATTGAACAAACTTGTGGAACTGCCCGATTGGAGTGGGGCAACGAGACAATTTATGGAGTTGTAGATAAGGAAGTATTACTTTTTTCGTAAAGTTTTAATGGTGTGTCCGGAAATATGCTGAAAAATGCCCTAAAAAGCTGTAAATATGTAAAAAATAAAAAAATTAATTTTTTTTTTAAAAAGTGTTGACAGTAAGTAGGGTTGTATGTATAATAACATTTGTCAACAGGACAGTGGCCCATCGCCAAGCGGTAAGGCAACGGACTCTGACTCCGTCATCCAAGGTTCGAATCCTTGTGGGCCAGCTAAGAAACCTCAGTGAAGAGATTTGCTGAGGTTTTTCTTTTTGTCTAAAAGTCAGCATTTACAAGGGTTCGTTAGGAAGTTAATACTGGATTTTCTGAAATTCTAAAAAAGTCATAGATTTAGGTGATTTCCTAAAGAATTCTGGTATTTCCCATAAAAAATAGAAAGAAAAACAAGAGGAATTATCATGTATCAGTTAAAATCAAAAGTTCGTTACAGCGAAGCAAATGCAAAAAGTCAGTTAACCTATCATGCACTGTTAAATTACCTGCAGGATTCGAGTACACTTCATTCAGAAGCACTTGGTGAAACCGGAGCAGAGTTATTCGAGCAGAATATGGCATGGATTTTGTCTTTTTGGCAGATTTGTATTGAAGAAATGCCAAAAAGCAGTGAAGATATCTGTGTAAAGACCTGGCCATATCATACCAAAGGTCTTTTTGGACTTCGAAATTTTTGTGTGGAAAATGCCAAGGAAGAGCAGATTGTAAAGGCAAATTCGATATGGGTGTTGATTGATCCAAGAACCGGCCGTCCAATTCGTATTCCGGATGAAGTCTCCTCCCATTATCCGGACGAACCAAAGCTGGATATGGATTATTGTGACAGGAAGATTGCTGTTCCGGATGTTTACGAAGAAATGCCGGCAATTACGGTTCCGAAATATTTTATTGATACCAATCGCCACATGAATAATGCAAAATATGTTATGGTGGCAGAGGAATATCTGCCAGAGGATTTTGCTGTAAGAGAAATTCGGGTGGAGTATAAAAAAGCAGCAGTGCTTGGAGATGTTATTGTGCCGCGAGTGACGATAGAAGACAAAAAAGCGACTATTGTGTTGACAGATGCAGACGCAAAACTTTATGCAACGGTTCTTTTCATAGGAAAATAAGTAACTATATATTCGGCGATAAAAAATTACGCCGAATA
>CAYVGA010000098.1:0-7280 GCA_964449855.1 uncultured Lachnobacterium sp. | reverse complement strand
AAAACCTGCTATTAGGGGCGTTGGAAAGTTTCATGCGTTTGTCGTGAATGTTAGTAAACTATTATTGACAGAATGTGATTTTAGATATAGAATGGAAACAAAGGTTTTAAAACATATGTTTCAAAACTTTTGTTTCATATGGAAGGAAGAAAGAAATGCCACCAAAACCAAAGTTTACGAAAGAGGAAGTTATTGCAACTGCATTGGAACTAGTCTCGGAGAAAGGGATGGATGCACTGACCGCCAGAGATTTAGGAACAAGACTGGGCAGTTCTGCGCGTCCTATTTTCACACTATTTAAGAACATGGAAGAACTGCAAGAAGAGGTGAGAAAAGCAGCGCTAAGTCATTTTGAGAGTTATTCGGAAAAGGTTAATCATGATGATCCGATATTTAAGCAGGTAGGTATGCAAATGATTTTGTTTGCATTGGAGGAACCAACCCTCTTTCAGTTAGTATATATGGCAAAGCATGAAGGGGCAGAAAAGCTTGATGATATTTGGGTTTTTTTTGGAGATACCGCACAAAAATGTATCGACTATATTATGAGGGACTATGGAATGACAGAACAGGAAGCAAAAATCTTGTTTGAACATGTTTGGATACATACTTTTGGTATCGGAGCCTTGTGTGCTACGGGGATGTGTCGTTTTTCAGAAAAACAGATTTCCGAGATGCTGACGCAGGATTTCATTGGAATGATGATGCTGATTAAATCCGGAAAAATCAATTAGGCAACGATGCATCTGGTATCTACGTTCTGCCGGAAAGAAGTGACGTGTATTCCGTCGGCTAAAACAAAGAGGTACATCAAGATGCAGGAAAAGGAGCGGTATTAGTTATGGAAAGCATACGAAAAGCGAATGAATCTACGGCGTTGATTACAGAATCTAATGAAGAACTGGAGCAGAAAGCTTGGCTCAGATAGTGGAACAGATACATCTGCTATCAGAGAAACTAAATGAAGTTGTAAAGGGATAATGATGAGGGGGGAATTTTTATGAAAGTACGAAAAATAGGAATATTTAACCAGTTGTTTATATGGCTTGCCATATTGTTGCTACTCGGAAATGGGGTATTGGGTGTGATTGTATACAATCGTTCCGAAAGTGTTTTATTTCAACAAATCCAAACGAATGCAAAGAATATTGCACAGGGTGCAGCTGCAGAATTAAGTGGAGCTGTATTACGAAGCATTGCTGTTGGTGATGAAGGAACGGAAGCCTATGTACAAATATTAGAGGAATTAGCCGTATTTCGAGATAATATGGAGTTGGAATATATTTATACCTTACGTCAAGAAGGGACTAGAAACTTCGTTTTTATAGTGGATTCTGATCCGGAAGAACCTGCGAGTATTGGAGATGTATGCGAGTCAACAGATGCATTATGTATGACATTTTCCGATGGAGCGACAATGGCAGATGACCAGGCATTTTTGGATGAATGGGGAATGCATATTTCTGCATATAGTCCGGTTTATGATAATGAAGAAATGGTAGGGGCAGTAGGTGTAGATATTAGTGCAAATTGGATTGATGAGCAAATGGCAGGCCTTCGAAATCTTGTGTTTTTTATTTGTATAGGAACATATGCAGTAAGTCTTCTTATTTTACAAGTACTCATGATGACTTTTAAGAAAAGTATGCGCAAATTAAATGATAAGGTAGAAGAACTTGCAAGTGGATCCGGAGATTTGACAAAAGAAATTGATATTACGACCGGTGATGAATTGGAAGTAATTGCCGGAAACATGAATCTTTTTATTCGCCAAATTCGTTCATTGGTAAAGGATGTAGTACAGTCTACAGAATATATTATTGTCACAGGTGAAGAATTAAATCAAACTGTTAATGATAATACAAAGATTATGTCTCATATGAATATGGAAATTATGGATATTAGCAGAAATATGGCGCAAAGTTCTGTTTCCAGTCAGGAATTATCGGAAGATTTATCGAAAAACGAAGAACATATTGCAGCGTTTGCAGAGAACGTAAATGGAATCCGAAAAATGGTACAACAAGCAAATGAGAATGCGCAAATCACATCTATGATGGCAAAAGACAATCGTAAAAATGCACTTGCTTCTATTCATGCAATACAGGAGCGAATGCAAAAAACAGCACAGGATGCACAAAAGATTGAGCAGGTAAAACAGATTGCAGAAGAAATCAGCAGTATTGCAAGTCAGACCAATCTGCTTAGTCTGAATGCTCAGATTGAAGCAGCTCGTGCAGGTGAGATGGGGGCTGGTTTTTCTGTAGTAGCAACAGAAGTAGGACATCTGAGTAATGATATTGACAGAGCAGTTACAGAAATCAATACCATTAACAGTCAGGTATTGTCTGCATTATCTGCAATGATGGATGCTTCTAATGAAATGATTCGTTTTGTGTCTGAAGATGTGGTAAGAGATTATGATGCATTTGCAAACCTGGGCGAAGAATATGGGAATACCACAGATACGATATTTGTGCAGATGGCAGAAATTGGAGAGCAGAGCACGCAGATTTCTCATGCGATATCCGATATTAACAGAAATGTACAGGATATTACCAATACGGTTATGATGACGGCGGAAAGTGCAGGTGAGATGGCAAATTCTACGAATCAAATTACAAAGAGTTTGGAGACTTTAAAAGATACATCACAGAAAAATGCAGTACATTCAGAGACGTTGAATAAACAGGTAAATAAATATACGTTCTAAATTATTATTCCTAAATAATATTATGCATTAGTTTAAGTTAGGGGGTTTCTTATTTTTGCTCACACCTAAATCATGTTCTTACGCTCAAAACAGCAAGTGTTTTGAGCTGTGCTGAATAGTTGCTTTTATCCTTATAAGAAACCCCTTCGATGTTATTACGGATTACACTTTCCGCAAGGCTCATATCCCTGCAAAATTAAATTTTCCCGTGTGCCGGTATATTCCTGCCTGTTTTCCGTTTTCATACTTGCTGCACTCGAACAATCCGTATAATGAAATTTTTTACCGTTTGTATTCAGTATATAGTGTTCTTTCGCCGCTTCTGCTTCTTCCTGTGCCAAAGCACTTTCTCCTGTCGCATAATCAATCACAATTCCCGGTTGAATATTATAGACGAATACATTAAAGCAAACACCTTCTCCATCATCTTCGACAGACCATGCTTCCATTAATACACCATCTGCCACGAGATTATCACCTTCATACATTGGTGTTACACGATACAATACATGATTTTCGGTTTCTTTTACGTAATCGGCTATCATATTTTCAAATGGCAGCATCCCCTGTACATTAAAATATCTTGTACCGGTAATCAAATTTTCTTTGTTTGCATTTTCACCTGTCAATTGAAAACCTATCAAATGACATCGGTTGTAAAGATTTTTCCCATCTACAATATCATATTTTACGGATTGCCAGCCTGTAGGTTTAATATGTCCGATATCTCCACGAGATTCTGTTGGCATAATATCCACACCTACATTTGCATAAGCAACACCACAGCGGCCTAATGCATCCAAATCACTGTATGTTTCAAAAGAAGCTGTTGTATAGTCTGCCTCTGTAAAAAACGGATTATTATTATTAATTACAACATATGGAGCATCCGTATATTTTGGAATTTTTTCCAAAGTAACTTCCTCTATTGTATTAATATTGGAAGTTGCATTTTGATATGTATCCGTATTGTCATTATTTGGCCCTTGCAGCCATCCGCCAAGCAATACAATCACGGCTGCGATTACGGATATAATTACTGATTTTCCTTTTTTCATCTTCTTACTCCTTGCTTATCTTTGTATAAATTTCTTTTCCAATACATTCATGGGAATGTCCTTCCAATTCTTCATATGCAGATAGTGTCCATTCTTCAGACGGCAACTCCATATCAAAGAAAAAATCGGCAGGGTATGCTCGCTTCCAGCGATAAACAATAATTTGTTGTATCTTTGATAAGTAATCACTGATTTGCAAATTTTCAATAAACACATACTCTGTTTCTTTGGCTTGTTCCAAACAGTTTTCTTCTGTAACAATATTGCCTGTTTCTTCTGCAAACTGTTTTGCGGAATAAGGTGTTATATACAATGTGTTTTCACTCACCATTTGCAGCATATCTTTTCGAATGACACGGTCGGAACTTTGTCTTCGGTTATTAAATGTCATCCCGCCATTTTCATCTAAACAAACAAAAATGTTCATGGTAAAAATTTTCCTTCCTAATACTATGTATTCTTTTTTGATGTTCAAAACAGCAAGTGTTTTGAACTGTAGTGAATAGTTACATTATAACTTATTTCAATAGACAATACAATTTTGAAATGAGAGGTTTATAAAAATTCCCCTGTGAGTTTTAATGCAGCCTGCCTAATTATGACTGTTTCCCGATTATGCTGCTATAATATAATTCCTTATATTTATCTAATTCTGCCCGAATTTTATCCATCTCACTCCGAAGTTTGTCTAATTCCTCTTTATGCAGATCTTTCATCTCATTTTCTTTTACCTGTAATGTAAGCTGATGTTGGATATCGATATTTTTCTTATAAAGTTCGAATTGATCTTCCGCTTGTTTTTTCTCTCTTTTCAGTTCTGCTGCAAGAATCTCGTTATTATGTGTCAATTCCAAAATTTTTGCATCAAGAGAATGCTGCTCATTCTGCATTCGCTGATTTTCCAGCTTCAAGTTTTCGTTTTCGTTTATAAAAGAAGATAACATGGATTGCTTCTCCTCATCAAATGTTTGGAGCTTTTCGTGTGTGTTTTTTAGAGTAATGTACTTATCTTCATATTCTGTAAGCTTTTCTTCGGCTGCTGCTCGTTCTTCTTCGAGTTGCTTATGCAATTTTTCATACTTTGCCTCAGCTTCCTCAATAGTATGTTTATAATCGTTTTCGATAGCAAGAACATTATTTGCGGCCTGTTCTGCCTGTTCTACACGTTCCTGCAGTTCTGTAATGACTTTATCTTTGGATTTTAATAAGCCATCATATTCGCTGCGCACCAAAGTTCTCATATTCTGATTGGCTTCAAGAGCCTGCATATACATATTCAACGTGGCATGCACATACCCTTCAAAAGTATCGATATCCGCCCTCATCTCGGGCAGGTTTTCCTTTCCTTTTTCCATTTCATATACTTCAATGAGTTTAGCCATTGCCTGTTGCTGATTAGCACCTAATTCCTGTGAAATTATTCTGAATTTTTCTGCGGTTTCATCCGTAATTCGAAAAGCTTTTGGCTGTGGTTTATTCTTATCTTTATCCTGCATAATTGTAATCCTTTCCTGTATGTTATGGCACAACACCATTACTTTCTGTTCTTATCTTACTATATTCTTCTATAAAAATCAATATCTGTAGTGTATTACATTACGTTGTATTACGTTGTTTGGTTCGTATAAGGATAATTATACGAACTATTTTTTCTTGATTTTACTGAATTTTGGATGTATAATTATAAAAACGTGATTTTTTAGATATTTTGTAACTATTCAGGACAGCTCAAAACACTTGCTGTTTTGAACGTAAGAACATGATTTAGGTGTGAGCAAACCCATCAGGGAAGCTGATTTTTCATTTTTTAACATTAGAAAATGAGCAGAAGATAGAGCGAACGAAAAGGAGAGACTGTTTTGGCAAATAAAACAACCGTAGCATTGACATTACAACAATTTGAAGAATTTATACATGCCATGAAATCCGGTGGTGCCGGTTTTAGGGCTAATGAAAGAATTGCCGCTGCTTTGATTCTTGAAGCCAATTTAGGCATAAGAATCAGCGATATTCTTGCGCTGACACCTCAAAGTATCATCAAAGATGGGAATAGATACAGATTAAATATCTATGAAATAAAAACAAAGAAAAAAAGAGTATTCACGGTTCCTAATGAAATATATGAATTTATAAAAAATTACTGCCAACGATATCAACTGCAGCCGGATGATTACCTATTCCCTTTTACGGAGAGAAATGTTCAAAAATATTTACAAAAGGTGTCTGATTATCTTGGTTATGAAAACATTGGAACACACTCGTTTCGTAAATTTTTTGCAACTGATATCTTCGAAAAAAATCAACACAATATTGTGCTGGTGCAGCAATTACTTCAACATTCGTCGCCTACTACCACGCAACGATATATCGGCATTACCTCTGAACAGATGGAGAATGCTTTAAGAGGGCATATTGCGCTTCTTTAAGTCACTTTACACTTTCTGAATATAGAACCAAGAGTTCGCTTGCGAACTGTTCGTACAGCAACAAAAATTCCCAAAAGTGTTGACCTCTTTTGCAAAATATCTATGATGTAGTAAAACAAATTCCATATGGTAAAGTTGCGACTTATGGACAGGTTGCAGCATTAGCGGGAAACAAACATTGGTCACGAGTGGTGGGATATGCACTGCATGCGAATCCTGATCCGGAAAATATTCCCTGTTACCGCGTGGTAAATCGTTTGGGCGAGGCATCCAAGGCATTTGTCTTTGGCGGAGAGAATCGACAGATTGAGTTGTTGGAGGCAGAGGGCATAGAGTTTGTGGATGGCAGAGTAGATATGAAGCGATTTCAATGGAATCGCGTGACTCTTGATATGATAAAGAACTAGGAATTTAAAAGAATAGACAAACTATTTAGTACAGCTCAAAACGCTTACTGTTTTGAGCGTAAGAACATGATTCAGGCGTGAGCAAACCCATCAGTACAGCTGATTTCTCATGGGTTTACGAACCGTAATTACGAAAGGATATAGAATAATGCAGCTTGTTACAAAAATTTTACCTTATATTACATGGATTTTTACAGCAATTTGTTGGTGGAGAGTTTTTTCGAAAGCCAATATTGCAGGATGGAAAGCATTAATACCATTTTATAGTGATTATACGAGATATAAAATTGCCGGAAAAAAGAGTATGTATTGGGGATATTTAGTGGTTACGGCACTCAAACAGATATATTCCATCGTTTCGATTGCCGTATTGGCAGGAACTGTAATTGCGTTTATGTCAGATGGTACATTTCATGCAGGCGGAATAGAAATGAAAATTATTAGCTGGGGACTTACGCTTTTGATTGCGTTTTTTGATGTGTATATTGGTAGAAGACTGGCCCGCAAATTCGGAAAAACCGATGCATTCGGCTGGGGACTTGGTTTGATTCCGCTTGTTTTCGTTCCAATTCTTGCATTTGGAAAAGCAGAATTTCAAGAGAAAGAATAGAACTTTTTGTAAATAACTATAAATGAGGTGCGAACTGAGAAATCAGCTATGCTGATTTCTCCTAGC
>CAYVGA010000097.1:0-7369 GCA_964449855.1 uncultured Lachnobacterium sp. | reverse complement strand
GTGAATTTGACATGCACAAATTGTCAGTAAATGAAAAATAGGCAAGCTGAAAATTAAAAATATGAGTTCAACTTGTTTGTTATAATAGTATATAGGTAGTGATTGAAAATTGCCGCCTGCGCCACATGCGGTCATGAAGTGGCATATTTCTTATCCGCACGTGTGTGCATCTGCTGGAGGGTTACATATTGGGCGAAGTTTTTATTACCGAGTTTTGTGAGAATTGTGTAAGGGATATTGACAATTGCAGAAGATATGTTATACTAAATGTACTAGAATGAATAGTACACTTAGTACGCGTAGTACACGTGTGTTCAAGAGAATGAAGATGAATTCTTATGGGTTGGCGAATTGTAACTAGAGGTAACTATTCAGTACAGCTCAAAACACTTGGTGTTTTGAGCGTAAGAAAGTGATTCAAGTGTGAACAAACCCATCTGCGAAGCAGATTTCTCATGGGTTTGTGAATCGTAACTGTGAAGGTACTGAAAAGTTACAACTAGAAAAATGTGCATGTAGATGATAAGTGAGAAGGTGTGGTATATGAAGTTATCGTCCTTTATACATTTTGCCGGTTTTGGCGTTAAAACGATATTATTTCGACAGAAAAAGCCGATTTTAGGAACGATTATTGTAACGGATAAATGCAATTTGTCCTGCAAACACTGTTCGGTAAATAATATTACGGCAGTGGTACACCCTTATGTACAGATAAAAAGTGAAATGAAACAATTGTATCAGATGGGCGTACGCATTCTGTTTTTCTGCGGCGGTGAGACATTTCTTTGGAAAGATGGAACGAAAACCATTCGGGATTTGGTGGTGGAAGCCAAAGCGATGGGTTTTCTTATTGTGAATGTGGTGACAAATGGTACATATCCAATCGATTTGCCGGAAGCGGATTTGATTTTGCTGAGTCTGGATGGAGATAAGGAGTGTCATAATATCATTCGTGGGGATACCTATGATAGGATTATGGAAAATATTGCCCATGCCACAGCGGATAATATCTGTTTTTATATGGCGGTCAATCAGATTAATAAAGACACGATTGCACATGTATGTCGGACAGCAAGGGATAAGAAACATGTCCGTGCGGTATCATTCAATTTTCATACACCATATCCGGATACCAAGGAATTGGCATTATCTGTGGAAGAAAAAACAAGGTGTTGTGAAATCATTACAGAGATGATGAAAGAGGGAGCACCTGTTTTCAATTTAAAAAGTGCATTTCCGTATTTGATACACAATAATTTTCCGACACCATGTCATCAGTGTGTTGTGATGGAGAATGGAAAATTAAGTGTTTGTGGACGGTGTATTGATGTACCGGGATTGTGTGAACAGTGCGGCTACTTTTTTGTGGCAGAATATACCTTACTGTTTCGTGGAAATCCAAAGATTATATTTGAGATGTTGAAGACATATTTGAAATATATTTAATTGGTTGACAGCTATGGGAGAACAGCATTGTTACGAAATGAGTGAAAAATCGAATATGTTCAAAATAGAGGAAAGCTATGAGTATTATTACAGATGTTACCAGAATGTGGCTGACGAGGTCAACAAAGCCTTTTACATTTAAAAATGAATATGACCAGATACTGCCATTTTGGGAATGTGAGAATTTAGGTTTGTATGTGCATATTCCTTTTTGTGAAAGCATTTGTAACTTTTGTCCATATTGTAAAGAGATATATACGAAAGAGAAATGTGATGCGTATATAGATGCATTGATAAAAGAAATTCATATGGTAGGTCGTCAGACATGGAACAGTCATAAAGCAGATGATGACAGAGTGAATAATCAAATAACAAATGTACAGAAAACAAACAATCAGAGTATAGATGCTGAAAATAGAAAAAAGAAACAGGTTACGAGTTTGTATTTTGGCGGTGGTACACCTGCACTTGCGGCAGACCGGTTAAAAGAAATCATAGATGCTTTGCAGGAATATTTCATGATAACGGAGGGGATTGGCGTAGAACTGCATCCGGACAATGTAAATGTAGAATTGCTGAAGAAGTTAAAAGATGCAGGAGTTACCAAAATCAGTATCGGCATACAATCATTTCTGCAAAAATACCAAAGAATTCTAGGACGAAAATCCGTGGATGTCAATGCAATGACAGCGGCATTGGTGCAGGTGCCGTTTGAGACGGTATCGATGGATTTTATTTTCGCATTGCCGGAACAGACATATGAAGATTTGAAAGATGATATTGCATTGGCATTTTCTTATGGAGCCAATCATGTGGCGGTGTATCCGTTTATTGATTTTACATTTACTTCCAGCAAAGTGCAGGGGATGAAGAAACAGGAAAAGCGAAAGCTGTTAGACCAAATCACAGAGTACTGTATGGAAAAAGGATATTACAGAAGTTCTATTTGGACATTTTCAAGTGAGAAGGAAGCAAAATATTCTTCCATGACGAGGGATAATTTTCTGGGATTTGGCTGTTCAGCAACGGCACTGTTAAAAGAACAGTTTAAGATTAATACATTTTCCGTGGAGGAATACTGCAGACGGATAGCAGAACAGAAATTGCCGACTTCACTGACTATACGTTTTAGCGAACGGCAACGCATGGTGTACTATCTGTTTTGGACGGCTTATAGTACGCGGGTAGACAGCAGGGATTTTGAACGTTTTTTTGGAAAACCATTGAAAAAAATGTATGGATTCGAGTTGTGGCTTGCAGAGCGTATGGGATTTGTGGAAGAAACGGATGGTGTGTACCAGATGACTTTGAAAGGGGCATTTTACTATCACTATTATGAAAATTTCTATACATTAGCGTACATAGATAAAATGTGGGGAATCATGAGGAAACAGGCATTTCCGGAGCAGATTGAATTGTAGATAACATGAAGTGTGTTTCTGTTAGAGAAAATAAAAGTGAATTTTTTGCTTCGATTAGGTCTAGTTACGAATGGATTTATTTAATCAAGGAAAGGAGGGGACACTATGATACAACTAAATTATCGGGATCCAAGGCCGATTTATGAGCAGGTCAAGGATGGAATTCGAAAACTTGCGTATTCGGGCATGATAGGACCGGATGAAAAATTACCATCGGTAAGGGAATTGGCAAGCAGGCTTGCTATCAATCCGAATACGATTTCCAGAGCTTATAAAGAGCTGGAGCAGGAAGGATTTCTCTATACACTGATTGGGAAAGGAACTTTTATCAATCAGGAGTTCGATATGAATGACCGCAGAAAAGGGGAACTGTTTCAGCAGTTTGACAAGGTGGTCAAAGAACTATTAGAAAGCTCGGTGTCGGCAGAAGAATTAAAGCAGAGAGTGGACACGGTGAAAGACTCGCAGGAGGGCAGAAAAATAAAGAATGAGCACACAGAGCCGAAGAATGGAAACGAAGTCGAAGAAGTAGTGAAAGGAGGCAGTGCTGATGATTCAGGTAAATAATTTGATAAAAGAATTTGACGGATTCCGTGCATTGGATGGTGTCAATATGCATGTGAAAAAAGGTGCCATTTATGGATTGGTAGGGCCAAATGGTGCAGGAAAATCCACGATTATTCGTCATTTAACAGGTGTATATCGTCAGAATGCAGGTGAGGTATTCATCGATGGAAAAGAAGTATATGAAAACCGCTTGGTAAAAGAAAAGATTGCGTATATTCCGGATGAACTGTTTTATTTTCTACAGGCAGATACGATGGAAATGATGCGGTATTATGAAGGACTTTATCCGACTTTTGATAGGGAAATGTTCTTTATTTTAAAAGAATATTTTCCAACGATTGATTTGAAACGCAATATTCGTCGTCTTTCCAAAGGTATGCAGAAGCAGGTGGCATTTTGGCTGGCCATTTGCTGTAAACCGGAAATTTTGATTTTGGATGAACCGGTGGATGGTCTTGACCCTGTCATGCGTCGTCAGATTTGGAGTATTCTGATGGCGGAAGTAGCAGAGCGAGAAATGACGGTAGTCGTATCTTCACACAACCTGCGCGAGCTGGAAGATGTTTGTGACCATGTGGGTATTATGAATAAGGGCAAGGTTATTATTGAACGTTCATTAAGTGAATTGCAGGGAAATGTATCTAAGATTCAGGTAGCATGTGAAGGGGAAATTCCAAAATTACCAGAGGGATTTAAGGTCTTACATACATCCAATATCGGTCGTGTATATACACTGATTGTACGTGGAAATCCGCAGAGGACAGTGGAATTGCTTACAGCGAATGAACCACATGCGATTGTGGATGTGATTCCGCTTTCTTTGGAAGAAATCTTTATTTATGAGATGGGAGGTGTAGATTATGAAGTCAAAGATATCCTTTTTTAATAAAACCATCTTTCAGAAGAATGTGACTTTATATTGGCCGATTTGGGTGTTGTATACGTTGTTCTTGGTTTTTATGCAGCCAGTGATGTTTTGGTCAAGCTGTTATTATTCCAAGTTTTATGATGAGTATACCTATCAGGATAAATTGGAAGATTTGATAGAAGTGATTTATCTTGATGCACATATTTATTTTATAGCATTTGTGGCCTTGGCGAGTGGGCTGGCATTGTTCCACTATTTGTATAATCATAAGAGTGCAAATATGATACATGCGTTTCCTGTGGATCGCATACAGCTCTTTGGTACGAATGTACTTTCCGGAATTGCGTTTTTAGCAGTACCACAGACGATTTCCAGTTTGTTATTGGCGATTGTTGCATTATGTAATGGCATAATGGAAGTGCATTATGTGGCGTATTGGTGGCTCTTGGCACTGGGAACGGATGTTGTGGCTTTTTCCGTTGTGACTTTTTGTGCCATGTTTACCGGACATCTCATGGCATTGCCGGTGTATACCGCCATTGTGAATTATTTCTCATATCTTGTATATTATTTGATTTATATTACTGTGACAATTTTTGGTTTTGGAATCAGTGACCTTGGCAGAACAACCGAACGTGTAGTGGCTTTCTTTAGTCCGACAGAGTGTTTTTTATATAATGTAGGATTGTGTGAAAGTTGGGATCCTGTTACAAGGGAATGTATCGGTGCAATGGTATATGGCGTAGAAGTGCTGGTAATTTATCTTGTAGTTGCGGTAGTGCTTTATGCAGCAGCATTTATCACTTATAAAAAACGCCACATAGAACAGGCAGGAGAGTTTATCACGGTTGGATGGGTAAAACCAATTTTCCGTTTTGGCATTGCCCTGGCAGGCGGATTCTTTGGCAGTATTTTGATGCGGGAATTCCTGCGTGGTATTGGTATTGGATGCAATATGGCATTGTTTGTAATCCTCTTGCTGGTGTTCGGTGCTGTCAGTTTCTTTGTTGCAGATATGCTGATTCACAAGTCTTTCCATGTATTTAAGAAGAAAAACTGGATGCACTGTGGTATTTGCATGACAGCAGTTGTGGTTACGTTCTTTGGTATACTTGCTATCGGAAGACAATACGAGGATTACCAGCCGGAACTCGCAGAGATTAAAACTGCATATGTGGACTGGGGATATGAAATCGAATTGGAAGGTGAAGAGGCTGACGTGATTTTAGCACTTCATAAAGAGATTTTGGAGAATAAAGAAATCTGTATGACTATTGCAGAAAAAGCCGATTATTGGGATTATGAATATGTAAGAATTGGTTATCAGTTAAAAGATGGTGAGTATATTCGTCGAAACTATGAGCTTCCAAACGGATATGAAGAAATAGATGCCATTTTGACGCAGGTTGCAGATATGGAAACGGATGTAGACAATTATTTAAATTACGTATTTGTAGAAAATTATGAAGATATCGAGGTCTTCCATGGTGGTTACTTTGAGGCACAGTTTGTAGAGGATAGTTTTACAGATATGGATGGCGATATGGTTTATAACTATAATACTGTGCAGTTTTCACCGGAGCAGGCAAAGGAAATGTATGAGGCGATTATTGCAGACGCCAATGCAGGTACATTGATGAAGTATAATATATATAGTCAGTGGATACGCGAAGGGCAAAAGGCAGAGGCTTGGAACTATTCCGAAGCATATATTAGTATTAAGTTTCAAAATCCAAATACAGCACAGGATACGAATTTGATAATAGAAGAGTATTCTTATACATATCCCGGCGGTGTTTCTGTTACAGAGTATGTGGATGAAGCGACGTGGTATTCTGCGTATTTAAATGTCGGACCGGATTGTGAACATATCGTAAACAAACTGATCGAATTTGGTTTTATCGAATCGGTAGATGAAGTTTGGTGGGGGAGTTTAGACCATGACTAATCACGTTGCTGATTAGTCATGAGAGAACGTGTAGAGCAAGCCAAAGCGACACCCATCTCGCCGCAGGGGACTTTTAATATGGGTGTCGCCCATAACAGCCAGCCACAGGCTGGCTGTTAAGTTTGGTGGGGCGAGATTACAGAAGAATAACCAAATACACAAGAAATTCAACAGAATAAACATGATGTTACAAATCCCCCTGATTATCTGCTATAATTAGCAGATAATCAGGGGGATTTTGAATTATGAGAATTGTAATCTGTGATGATAATTTAGAGTTTTTAAAGCAAATAGAGGATATTGTATCCTGTATTTATAAAGAAATGCAGATGGAAATAGAGATTTCCTGTTTTTCAAAGGGACGGCTCTTGTTAGCGGAGATGGAAAATAGTGATGTTGATTTGCTTTTACTGGATATTGATATGCCGGAGATATCCGGTTTGGAAGCAGCGAAACGATTAAGGGAAATGGGGAAGGAGAGTATTCTGATATTTATTTCCTCTTATGAAAATTATGTGTTTGATACCTTTGAATACCAGCCGTTTCGTTTTATTCGAAAAGGGAGATTGCAGCAGGAGCTTCCGATTGCACTACGTGCGGCAGAAGGAGTATATCGAAAAAGCAAAAAACACTATGTCATACTGCGATGTGATGAGGGAGAAGTACGCATAGAGGAAACAGAAATCATGTATTTTGAGGTTGTGCACCGTCAGATTCGTATTTGTCTTGCGGATGGAAGGGTACTGCATATCTGGAAAACCGTGAAAGAGTTGCAAAGGGAGCTTTCTGCCGAGTGTTTTTCTAAGATACATAGCGGCTGTGTGGTAAATCTGAAATATGTGAGTGGATATGCGGGCTGTGATATTACATTGGATAATGGAGAGCGTTTGACTGCAAGCCGTGGCGGGATAAAAATATTTAAAGAAGAACTTTCAAGATATTGGAGCAGATAGGATGGATAAGAAAAAGGTTATCATTTTAGCATCCGTTTTTCTGTGTGTCATACTATTTCTGATTGAGTTCTCTTTGATTGAAATGGATATGGATGGATGCGAGAGTATGACACAGATAAAAAGTACATTTCAAGATGAGATTCAGAAATTAAAGGATGGAAAATAT
>CAYVGA010000096.1:0-7598 GCA_964449855.1 uncultured Lachnobacterium sp. | reverse complement strand
CAATTCCAAGTGGAGTTTCGACAGAAAAAGTGGTAATTTTACATTATCATGGTGATGCAATAGAACCTGTTGTAATTACGCCGGTTGTAAATGCAGATGGTACAATGAGATTTGTTGTAGATGGCTTTAGTACATTTGTAGTTGCAAATGATACTTCTGAAAATTCAAATAACGGAAATAACAATATGGAAGATACAGGAAATTCCGGTAATAATGGAAATGATAATTCTGATAATGCAGGAAGTTCCGACAACAATGAAAATAACAATTCGGATAATGTAGGAAGTTCCGATAACAATGGAAACAGTAATTCTGATAATAATGGAACAGATAATGATACAGAAACATCACCAATAACCGGAGATATTAATGCGGTATGTATCTATGTAGTGTTATTTATGGGTGTAGTTTTGACATCTATTGGTTTATTTAAAAGTAAAAAGGTAATAAAATAGTATAAAAAGATAATAGACAGGAGAAATCCTGTCTATTTGTCTATTTTCCCAAGAAAATGAAGATTATCTGTTTTCTTCGTGAGGCAGGCATTTCGATTCACAGTATCGAACAGCTTTTGTCAGAAGAGAATCCGGGAACGGTGATTTCTGTTTTGATTGAGCAACAGGAACAGATTCTGTTAGAAGAGTTAGAAGAGAGACAGAAGAAGCTGGAGTGTTTGACACAGATGAAAAAAGAGCTGAAAAAAATTGAACACTTTTCCGTTGCGTCCATCCATGATATAGCCTATGTTATGCAAAATAAGAAAAATATGCAGAAACTGCATGCGCTACTTTTGATATCGGGCATATCAGTCGAGATTTTGGAATGGAGTGCATGTATTTATGGAATTGCTACGGGAGTTTTGTGGCCAATGCTTGTGTATCTGCTTGTAGCAGTGCTGTATGGATTCTGGATAGTAAATTAACTCGTTGTGCTAGTTAATTAGAATAGGTAGCTGTTTTTTTATGTCGTGATAACCATTCGGTAACCCCTTTATGTTAAAATAGCAAAAGGAGGAGCAGAAAAATGGCACATATTTTGATTGTAGAAGATGATTTTGCAGTACGAGAGCTGATAAAAAGAAACTTACAGATGGTAGGACATACCTGTAATTATGTAGCAGAGGGGGACAAAGTGGAGTTTGTCATGGAGCAGGAAAACTTTGATCTGGTGATATTGGATGTTATGCTGCCCGGTTTGTCTGGATTTGATGTTATTCGAAATATAAAAGAGATTCCTGTTATTTTTGTGACGGCAAAAGGTTCGTTGGAAGATAAACTAAAAGGTTTAGGGCTTGGAGCAGAGGATTATATTGTAAAACCGTTTGAGATTCTGGAGCTGATTGCGAGAGTTGGGGTAGTGTTAAAACGATATGGAAAGCATGAAACCCGAATGATGATAGATGATGTGGAAGTAGATTTGAAACAGCATGTTGTAAAAAAGGCAGAAGAAATTGTGGGATTGACACCACAGGAATTTCGTCTTTTGGAAGTCATGATACAAAATAAAAATCTGGCATTATCCAGAGAACAGATTTTAAACTTGGCATGGGGATATGACTATGAGGGAGAAAGCAAAACCGTAGATGTGCATATTCGTAAACTTCGCCAAAAATTAGGATTAGAGAATCATATAAAAACCGTATCAAAGCTCGGTTATCGTTTGGAACTAAAGTAAGAGGTGACATATGAAACTTTGGAAAAAAGTCTATCTATTGACGATGAGTATCATAACTTTGGGGGTAAACCTTGGATTTTTTGGAATCGTCTATTTTACGTATGGACATATGCTGCAAGCAGAAAAAGAGCGTTGTGAAACAGAATTTGGAATTATTTATGAGAGTATGCGTGCAGATATTGCAGAGTTGGAAGAAAAATATTCGATGGATATCCATTATTTTGAGAAAATACTGACTTCCTATAATAGTTATTTTGAGAAAGATACCGAGTTAATTGGAATATGGGATTGTGAGATAATCGGAGATGAACAAGGCCTCGATGATGAGTCCATGCAAAATGGAATAGTGGTACAAAGGGAGAAACAAACTGTAATATTTATGACGCAATCTTTGGAGAAAACGCCGGTAGAATATAAAATCGTGCTAAAAAGAACATTATATGACTTTGATGAAATTTGGGAAACACTGTTACCATTATATGTTTTAGGAGGCATTTTTCTCTCGTTAGGTGTGTCGCTGATACTTGCGATGGTCGTTCGTGTTCTTTTAAAACCATTGGATGAGTTGGAATATGTAGCGGAACAGGTAGAAAAAGAGAATTGGTCAGCACGCGTAAATATAAATGGAAACCATGAGCTGGCACAGTTAGGCAGACAGTTTAATGCTATGGCAGAAGCGGTAGAAGAACATGTAGAAAAATTAAAGAAACAATCGGAGCAAAAGGAACAGTTAATCCATAATATGGCACACGAAATGAATACTCCGATTACGAGTATTCAGGGATTTGCGGATTATATGCAGATGACAACATTATCGGAGGAGGAACAGAGAGAATGTTTAAGTTTTATTACATCAGAAAGTAAACGATTAAAAGAAATTGCTTCTACGATATTATCAATGGGAGTGATGGAACACCAAACAGAGCTTCCGATGTGTACATTTTCTATAAAAACACTGTGTAATCGTCTAAAAGAACTCTATATGCAGCAGTTGAATGGAACACATACATCTTTGGAAATTGATTGTCAGTTGGAAAATTTACATGGAAATGCAGTGTTGATAGAAAGCTTATTGCGAAATCTTATCAACAATGCCTGTCATGCTGTGGAAAACAGGCCTGACGGAAAGATAGGTCTGTGGATATCTGGGAAAGATAATAAAGTAGTATTTATCGTGTCGGATAATGGCTGTGGAATGGAAAAAGAAGAGAAAGCGCAGATTTTTGAGCCGTTTTATAGGGTAGATAAAGCAAGAAGCAGAGCCAGTGGTGGTTCCGGCTTGGGGCTTACTTTTTGTAAAAAAATTGTAGAAGCACATAATGGTGAGATTTGTGTGGAGTCTGAAGTGGAAAAAGGAACAAAATTTATTATAAATTTTACGATTTGATAACCAAAAAGAAACGGTTTCATAATTTCATGGAAGTAACCTATAGATATAAAAAAGGAAAGAGAGGTAACGGCTATGAAGAACAAAAAATTAAGTATTTTATTTTTAACGCTTGCAATTGCAGGAATGGGGGCAGGACTGTTGTTATGGTCAACGAACTGGCTCATGGCAAATGCACAGAAAAGTTTTGCAAGTTCTGGGGATATTGTAGACACGGAAGATGAGGCAGAGGAACTGGCAGAACTTTTGAACAAGGGAGATTTGGATAAGGAAAGCGAAAGATTACAGGAAGCTCTTGAAGAACTGGAAGGACGGTATGAAATGTTATGGAAAGCCCTTACAGAAGAGGAAGAACGCTCTATCGCGACTGCAGAATTTGTATATTATGGTCAGAGTGTTTCCATAAAAGACGATATGGTGGAAAAAGAAACCGCAATCGCAATTGGACAGGAAATTATGGATTTCATATTTGACTATGTGGATAAGACCATTCTGATACCTAAGGGTATCGACAAGACGGCATACACATATAAGATTCAGCGTCGAGATGAAGAAGGCAGTATTCCGTATTATGATGTATTTTTGGAAAAAGAAGAAGGTATTAAGTGTGACATTGTTGCGTGTGCCATTATTATTCATATTGATAATGGAATAAAAATGGATCTATGTTCAACAAGTAGAATTTGGTCAGAACCGATTCCGGAATATCTGATAGAAAACGGATAGTTGGTTATCATTTGGAGGATGGAACCGAGATAAAAGCTGTGCAGTTTTTGTTGCAAATTTTAATTTCGTTTCTTCTGTTGAAGTATTTTCCAATATAGAATAGAGTTCTATAATCATTCCATTATATAATCGAATATCCTTCATATCCATATCGGATAAGGAACCTGTCGATTCTTTTTCGTCGGCTTTGCGTACTGGTGTGTCTAAATGGATTCCATTATCTGTTTTGATATCTTTTGTTCTGAAATGAAAAGTAAAGTGAAAAAATCACTTCTATAAATGGTAAATGTAGTTCAAATGGATGCAACATATTGACGAAAGTGAAAAAATCACTTAAAATAAACGTGAGGAATTGGAGGTGCAGATATGTTAATTAGATTTAATGTAAAGAATTTCTTGTCATTTTCTGAAAGAGAAGATGACAGATCAGAAGAGTTTTCTATGATTGCAGGAAAGGTTCGAAATAAAAAGGCACATGTATATGATAATGAAAAAATAAAACTTTTAAAGTTTTCTGCAATTTATGGTGCAAATGCAGCCGGTAAATCAAATTTTGTAAAAGCGATGGATTTTATGAAATATGTTGTTTTGTTTGGATTACCAAAAGGACATACGGATAAGTATTGTAAGATAGATGAATCTAACAAAGAAAAAGAAAGTTACTTTGAATTGGAAATTAAATTGGGCGAAAAATATTATGCGTACGGTTTTGAAGTGATTTTAAACCAAAGCAGTTTTCTTTCGGAATGGTTAATAGAACTTACAAGTGATAACAAAGAGAAAGTGATTTTCAGCAGGGATATTAAAAAAGGAACCTTTGAATTTGGTAACGAATTAAAAGAAAAAGGTTTGATTGATAAATTAGAGGTATATGCAGAAGATATTCAAGAAGATGATAGTGTATTGCTGCTTTCAATGATGAATAAGAATAAAAAAACATTGTATCAGCAATATGAAAGTGCAGGAATACTGCAAGATATATACATGTGGATTGATAAAAAATTAGATATCAATTATCCGAACCGCCCTATTTCGGATTATTCGTATATGGCAAAAACAGAAAATGTTCAAGAGATTTGCAGGATTATTTCTGCATTTGGTACGGGAATCACAGGATTTAAGATGGTAGATGTTGCACCAGAGAAAGTTTTAGGAAATATTCCGAAAAAAATAAGAGATGAATTGATTTCAGATATTGAATCCAAAACGGTGGAACTTAAAAATGATGAAAAAATGGAAAGTTTTGCATTAATAATGCGATCAGCAAAAGATTTTTTTATTCTAAAAGTCAATAAAGAAGGAAAGGCAGAATGTAAAACAATTAAATTTTCGCATGGAAAAGAAAATGTTTTATTTGATATATCAGAGGAATCCGATGGAACAGTAAGAATATTGGATTTGTTGGAAGTGTTACTTACGGAAGAAGAAAAAACGTATGTAATCGATGAATTGGATAGATGCTTACACCCAAGTTTAACTTATAGATTTGTCGATACATTTTTACAGTTGGCAAAGAAAAGAAATATCCAGTTAATAGTAACCACACATGAATCAAGATTATTGGACTTTGATTTATTGCGCCGAGATGAAATTTGGTTTGTAAACAAAAGAAATTCTGGAGAAAGTGATATTTATTCTTTAGAAGAATATAATGCACGTTTTGATCAGAGGATAGATAAGGCCTATTTGGAGGGAAGATATGGAGGAGTTCCTGTGTTTAGTACGGTATTTCCTATAGAGGAAGAGGTGTAATACATGAGAGAACATAGAACATTTGCGGAACGTACCAAAGTATTGAAATCGGATGAAGCGATTAAAAAATATTTTCTTGTATATGAGGGATCAGATACAGAAGTTGTTTATTTTGATGCAATCCGTTCTTTGCGTGAAGATATAGGAATAAATCCTTTGATTGAGTTGATTCCTATTATACGAAGTTTTAGTGAAGAAGGGTGGAGCAATCCAAAGAAAATATTGGATAGAGTGATTGAAAATTTACAAGAAAGTAAAGAAAAATCAATATCCTATGAATCTTTGCTAAATCGAATTATGGATTATCTGTATGAAATAAAAGTGCTTACAACAAGTAAAGTGATGGCACGTAATATATGGAAAACAATGCATCGGATATGTACGGAGAAATTACAAAAATCACTAAATGATGTGGTTGAGGATGTTAGTGATGTTTGTACTGTTTTAATTGAAGTTCTGAAAGAAGAATATGAAGTAGGGAATATCGTTGAAGATATCTCCAGCATCATTAAAGATGGTGGATTGACTTATGAAGAAGGGTTCGATCAAATATGCTTAATTGTTGATAGGGATAAAGATAGTTTTGTGAGTGATCAGTATGATTACGTATTGAATAAGTGTAAGGAAATAGGATTCCAGTTTTGTGTTACAAATCCATGCTTTGAATTTTGGCTCTTGCTTCATTTTGATGAAGTGTTTGATTTAGATAAAGAAAAATTATTAGATAATCCTAAGATTACTACTAAGAGACGTTATGCTGAGAATGAGTTGCGTAGAATTTATCCACATTATAATAAGTCTTCATATCAAGCGGAAGTACTTGTTAAAAGTATAGATAAGGCTATAGAAAATGAAAAGAAATTTTGCGAGGATATTGAGGAATTGAAGACTTCTATAGGAAGTAATATAGGTGAATTAGTCTATAAGATGAGACAAAAATTATAAAAAGGTCAAAAGCTCTGTTTACGAAAAATAAACAGGGCTTTTTTTATGAAAACGAGTGATTCTTTTTAGAAAATACATCAATAAGAGCAAATACAATCATAACAATACCCGCCAAAGCAAGTGCGTACCAAAGGTACTTCATTTTCCAGACATCGTATCGGGTAAGCGTATCTGCAGCCCATCCATTTTCATCAGGACCATCGTGAATCCACCCCATATAGTGCATTTGTGAAACGATTAGGGCAGAAGGGATAAAGAAAATATAAAAAACAACAAAGCATCCGATATTAGCCAATAAACATCCGAGTCCAATCAGTATAATAAAGGCTCCAATTGATTTTTTTCCATAAGTAAATTCTCCTTCTATGAAGTTTATTTGTTACTGTTTATGCTTATTCTACCAAAACGGCAGTGCTAAGAACAGCCCGCATACCGGAAATTAGTCTCGCAAAGTGAGAATAGTAAGATTTTAGTAACTATGCTATAATAACCATGTTTTATAAATCAATATCATGCAATCAGGAGAATCGTATATGGCAAAATTATATTTTAGATATGGTGCAATGGGCAGCTCTAAGACAGCTAACGCACTTATGGTATGTTATAATTATGAAGAAAGAGGACAGCGTGTACTTCTTACAAAATCAGCAGTAGATACCAGGGATGGTGCATATATTGTACATTCCAGAATTGGTTTAGAAAGAGAATGTATTTTATTAAATGAATTGTGCAACCACATGACAGATGAGGAAATCAAATCGTATCATGCAATTGTAGTGGATGAAGCACAGTTTGCAACACCGGAGGAAATTGATTTTCTGACTTATGTAGTAGATGAATTGAAAGTGCCTGTGATTTGTTATGGGCTTCGTACCGATTTTCAAAATAAATTGTTTATAGGAAGTGAACGATTATTTGCAGTTGCAGATGAAATTCAGGAAATTAAAACAATTTGCTGGTGTGGTGTGGCCGCAAAATGCAATGCACGTTATAATAAAAATGGGATTGTCAGAGAGGGTGCACAGGTTCTGCTTGGTGCAAATGACAGCTATATTGCTTTGTGTAGAAAGCATTTCAAAGAAGGGAATTTTGGACCGGGTTGGAATCGGGAGAA
>CAYVGA010000095.1:0-7752 GCA_964449855.1 uncultured Lachnobacterium sp. | reverse complement strand
AGAAAGTTACTGTATATGATGAAGTAGAAAAGACAATCAAAAAAGATATGCCTTCTCGTCTTCATGCTAGAAGAGAAATGCTTAAAGTTCTTTACCCAGTTAAAGAAGGATCAGGCAAAAAAGCTACAGAAGTTGATTTAGTTGCAAAATTATTCGACGAAATCGCACCAAAATACGTAAACCGTAACGGTGGTTACACAAGAATCGTTAAAATCGGTCAGCGTAAAGGTGATGGAGCTTTAGAAGTAGTTCTTGAATTAGTTTAATATTAGGCTGGAAATTGGATTGCTACAGTGATAAGATACTATTATCATTGTAGCAGTCTTTTATTCATTTATTAGGAAAATGGAATTGCTAGCTGGTAATAGATTTTTGGGTAATAGTAATTATAAATAACAAAAAATGTAGAAAGGGTTTAGTGAACTTTTTTCTAGCGGTGTTAGAAGATTGTCCAGTGTATCTTTTCTAAGTAAAAAGGAAGGATCAATATGAAAAAATCATTATTTTTAAAAGTGCTATGTGTAGTATTTGTTTTTTCCATGATAGTAACAAGTATGTCTATTGGAAAAATAACGACATATGCAGATGAAAAAGAAATTAAAGTGGGATATGACTTAAATTCAAAGTTTATTGAGTATAGGGATGGTGATTTTTGGGGGTATGGTGTGGAATATCTAAATAAGATTGCGGAATATACGGATTGGAAATATGAATATGTCAAAGATGAAAGTTGGCAGCAATCTCTTGAAAAGCTTCGAAATGGCGAAATTGATTTGATTTGTACGGCACATTATACCGAAGAGCGAGCTGAGGAGTTTGTATATGCAGATATTCCATTGGGATATGAGGCAACGCTTTTGTATACGACAACAGAGAATGACATTTCTTATCAGGACTATGAGGCTATGCAGGGATCTAAAGTCGGTTTATTGACAGAAAGTTATTCGGCAAAAGAATGTTTGGAATATATGCAATTGCATGAAATATCTGGAGAAACTATTTATTTTGAAACAGAATATGAAATGCTGATGGCCTTAAAAAATTCACAAATTGATATGATCGCAATCGGAAGCCGATATGCCACTTCGAATTTAAAAATTGTGGATCGTTTGGGTGCAAATGCCTTTTATTGTATTACAAACAAGGAAAATGCAGCATTGGTTGATGAAATTGATGATGTTTTGCAGCAGATTATGTTTGATAATCCTGAATTTGAAGGAAAGTTAAACGAGAAGTTTTTTGGTCATGCTTCTGTTTCACAGACACCATTGTATACGAAACAAGAATTGGCATATATTGAAAGTCTGGATCCGGTTAAAATAAAAATTTATATAAATCAGCACCCTTCTTGTTATGAAGAAGATGGGGAGATTAAGGGTATTTGGGTAGAATATATTAAATTACTGTCAGAGAAAACAGGGATTGATTTTATAGTGGAAAATGGAGAAGGTACAGATATCTCCGAAGAACATTATGATGCACTTTTGAATCGTGATTATTTGGTATTCCGTACCCAGCGTTCTAGGGAATACAACAATCGTACGGAGGAAAATCTTACAACTATACCACTTATGGATATTAAGCTATCCTATTTTGTACGAAAAGACACTTATGTGGATAGTGACGATACCGGAAATATCGTAGCAGTCACAAAGGATTTAGCTTTTGTGGAGAAGCTTTTACAGGAACAAAACGAAGACTATGAGGTTATATATTATGATACAGCTAAAGAATGTTTTGAAGCTTTGGTAGATGAAAAGGTAGATATGATTATCCAAAATACATTTTGGGCAAGTTACTTGATGCAAAAACCAGAATATGCAGATAAACTGACGGAGATTCCGGGGACAGATTATGACAATCAAGCCGTTCTGGTAGCGGATGAAGACAAAGAAATGTTGATTACAATTATTAACAAGGCAATTAATCACATTTCGGAAGAGGAAATTGATGCAATTGTTACAAGAGAATTGCTGCAAAACCCATATCAAATGGATAATGATGACTTTCTGTATCAGTACTGGAAATGGGTTTTGATTGTATTTGCTGTAATTGCCATTGCATTAGCTGTTTACACAGTTTTGACACATAAAATGGCAAATATGAAAGTACAGAGGAAAGAATATGAGCTTTTGCAGAAGAAGATTCAGCTGGATGAAGTAACGGGATTGTATAATCGTACCTATTTCTTTGAATTGGTAAAAGAATGGATGGATGAGACGAATGAAGATTTGTGCATTATTACTATGGATATCGCAAATTTCAAAGTGGTAAATGAAATTTATGGCATGAATGTCGGTGATGAGTTATTAAAAGAAGTAGCAGAGCATGTTCGTAATATCGGAAAAGAACATAAGGTAATAGCCGCTCGTTTTATGGCAGACCATTATTATATGTGTATGACAAAAGAGGATTTTGAAGCAGTTCATTTTCCAAAATCCTTTAAGACTTTCTTAGAGGATATTGACATTAAAGTGATATATGGTGTATTTGTTGCAGAAGATGGTAATAAGATGCCTGTGAATGTCATGTGCGACAGAGCATTTGTTGCAGCTCATGATAGAAATTATACATATACAGAATATATCCATTTTTATAATGATGCAGAACGCAAGCAGATCATGGTAGAGCAGGAAATTGAAAATGAGATGGAAAAGGCAATGGAGAACCATGATTTTTATATAGTGGTACAGCCAAAATATAACTCTGTATCGGAAAGAATTGTTGGTGGTGAAGCGCTTGTAAGATGGCAGCACCCGGAAAAAGGAATTATTTCTCCGGGTATATTTATTCCGGTGTTTGAAAAGAACGGATTCATTATTCAGCTCGACTATTATGTGTGGGAAGAAACCTGTCGGTTGCTTGAAAAAATGAAGGAAAATGGTATAAAAACAGTGCCGGTTTCTGTAAATGTTTCCCGTGCCCATTTCTATGGCAGTGAATTAATTCCAAAATTAAAGGAATTAATTGAAAAATATCATTTGGAAGCCAGTGATATTGAATTAGAGATTACAGAGTCTATTTGTGGAGAAGATCCAGAGACAATTTATGATAAGATTCGTGAATTGCAGAATCTTGGATTTAAGATAGCAATGGATGACTTTGGAAGTGGTTACTCTTCACTTAATATGTTAAAAGAAATGCCATTGGATATTCTTAAAATGGATTTGAAGTTCTTAGATGGTGATCAGGAAAAGGGTCAGAAGATTCTGAAAGCACTGATTGATATGGCGCATACGCTGGATTTAAAAGTAGTTGTAGAAGGAGTAGAGATTCTTTCACAGGTAGAATTCCTTCGTCAGTTTGAAGCTTGTAGTATTCAGGGATATTATTATTCGCGTCCGTTGGTTGGGGATGTGTTTGAGGAAGTTGTATCGAAAGAAGAATAAGAAGAATAAAAAGGGTGGATGCATGCTTGATTGGTTAGTGCTATGATAACGTTGTCAGAAAGATAGAGAGCAAATAGGGATATCAAAATGCAAATTACAGATGTTTGTGGAGTATTTAAGCTAATGATGAGACAATTTGTGATTTTTTTGTAATCAATGTTAAAAAAGGATTGATTACAAAAGTACCCAATTATACAAGGGTTACCAATGGGGTATTTATAGATGAGAAGATGGCAAAGATAATTGCAAAACATAACATTCGGCTTACGATTAGTATAGATGGTCCAAGTGAGATTCATGACATTTTAAGATTAGATAAAAATGGAAATGGAACATTTGAAAGAGTAAAGTGGTGTGAAAGTACAAAGGATTAGCAGAAGCCTAAATACCGTGTGAAAGATATTCACACGGTATTAGTCATGTGTATATATTTTAAAGTTTTAAAAACAGGAGGCACAATGAATGAACAAACTAACGATAAAAGGAAAGATGTATTTATCCATTACATGCCTTTTGATGGTAGTGGAATCGTTGATAAGTGTAACATATACCTATCATTTGGCTCAAATCTTAATTTCTGCACAGACACTTGATGCAGATGCTACAGTAGAAATGGTCATAAAAACGATTGCATTACTCGTAGGAATATTTTTGGTACGTGTCTTTGTATCTATTTGCCGTATGAAATATCTTTCAGATGGAGAGATAAAGGTAAAGATCGGAATTATGAGAGGGATTTTAAAGAAAACGACACGTGAATTTCGTGAGAAACCGGAAGCATATTATATGAATCTGCTTACAAATGACATAGATATGTATCGAGGGGATTTTTTATCGCCGTTGCCATTTGTATTTAGTTCGGCATCTGCTTTGCTCTTTTCTGCAATTGCATTGTATATGTTGAGTCCATGGCTGATGCTTACGGGACTTTTTTTGGCATTTCTGCCATTGGGAATTAATAAGCTGTTTGTGAAGCTGGAGACAGAATCAAAGAACCGCTATTCAAAGGAAGCAGAAAAGCATATGGCTACCATGAAGGAGACATTGGAAGGATTTGCAGCAATTCGATATGATAACAATGCGGATGTGTTTTTAAAAAGAAATATGGAAGCTGTAAAGAAAAAACGATATGCACAATCGTATTATGCCTTTGTTTCGGATATAAGCAGTGATACTTTTTATTCATTTGCTTCGTTGTCCAATATTATTGGTTTGGGGGTTGGTGCAGTATTGGTATTAAAAGAAATTTTGAATCCGGTGCTTATGATTGCGGCACAAAGTTATTTGGTTTCCTTGTCAAATCATGTCAGTAATATCGGTGCGTATGTAACAAGAATTCTTTCTACCAAAGAAATTTCTCAAAAGTTGGAAGAAGAGATGATAGAAGAGGAAATAAAGGTTTTCCCTCGTAGTACAGAAGATGTCCATTTAGTAGAATATAAGAATGTCAGTTTTGGTTTTAATGACAGAAAGCTATATAAGGCATTCAATTGTCAGTTAAAAGAAAAAGGCTGCTATGTGATTGTTGGTGAAAGTGGTAGTGGAAAGTCTACTTTGGTAAAATTATTATTGAAACAATATGAGAATTATGAAGGAAATATCTATATAGATGAAAAAGATATTCGTGAATTAACGGAGCAGGAAATTTGTTCGTATATAAGTTTTGTGAATCAGGAATCGTATATTTTTAATGCTTCGTTATATGAAAATATTACGATGTTTTCAAATTATCCGGAAAAAGATTCTGCACAGTATGAAGAGTTGTTAAGAAGTTTGAATTTACAGGAACTTGCAATGCGTGTAGGAGATACACCTTTAGGTGATTTTGGGGATAATATTTCAGGAGGAGAACGTCAGAGAATCTGTCTTGCGAGAATGTTAAGGCATCATAGACCTATTGTGATTTTTGATGAGCCGACAACTGGTTTGGATCCGGAAAATGTAAAACTTATTAATGAGTTTATATTCAGTTATAAGGATGCTCTGCGGATTGTCATTAGCCATGATTGGTCAGAAGATTATTTAAATCGTTTTGATGGAAGGATACAAATTGAAAATAAATAAAAAGAAAAGCTGTTGATAAATATTATTTTATCAACAGCTTTTGAATGTGTTTTTATAATAGTATATTGTTATTACACAGAATATGGGTCATTTTTATATTTTTCAATAATTTTGTGGCATCTATCGTATGGATTTAATAAATCGCTGATAGAAGCATCGTGATTTAAAGTATCAATGATGTAAGCAAGGTATTTACTCATATCACAGTTGATATAGTATTCTCTGGAAAGTAAATCCGGTGTCTGGTATGTTAAGTTGGTTGTAACTACGCGGTAGATTAAACCTTCTTCATAGGCCTTATCGAATGATGCAAGACCATTTGTAAAAAGACCAAAGGTAGAGCATACAAAGATACGGTTTGCATTACGTTTCTTTAATTCCTTTGCGGTATCAATCATACTTTCACCGGAAGAAATCATGTCGTCAAGAATGATTACGTCCTTACCATTTAAATCCTGTCCTAAGAATTCATGAGCAACGATTGGGTTGCGGCCGTCTACAATCTTTGTGTAGTCACGGCGTTTGTAGAACATACCCATATCTACACCAAGAATGTTTGCCATATAGATTGCACGGCTGGTAGCACCTTCATCTGGTGAGATAACCATTAAGTGTTCTGGGTCAATCTGAATATCTTTTACATTTGTAAGTATACCTTTGATAAATTGGTAAGCCGGACGTACAGATTCGAAACCGCCACGAAGTGGGATAGCATTCTGTACACGTGGGTCATGAGCGTCAAATGTAATGATATTGTCTACGCCCATACTTACTAATTCCTGAAGTGCCAATGCACAGTCAAGAGATTCACGGGATGAACGTTTGTGCTGACGGCTTTCATAAAGGAAAGGCATGATAACAGTAATTCTTCTTGCTTTTCCGGCACAGGCAGCAATGATACGTTTTACATCTGCGTAGTGATCGTCTGGAGACATGTGGTTTTCATATCCACAAAGTTTGTAAGTTAGACTCCAGTTTGTTACGTCAACCAAAATGTATAAGTCAAGACCACGAATAGACTTGTTGATTACACATTTTGCTTCACCGGAACCGAAACGAGGGTTGGAAGCAGGGATGATATAGCTTTCTTTGTAATAATCTTTGAAAGCTGCATCGTGCTGGTGCTCGTGTTCACGGTTTTCTCTCCAGGCACTAAGGTATTCATCTACTTTTGCACCTAAATCAGCACAGCTTTTGGCTGGAATGATACCTAAAATACCATTTGGAATTGTTTCTAGAATTCTTTCATCGTTTGGCATGATGTCCTCCGTTTAAAAATAATTTGTAATTATTTAGTACAGCTGTAGTTTATCGCATTCTTCTTTTTTGAATGCGTATATCGTCACCAAATAACTTGATGACAGTGTAATTGCTTGTAATCCTTGACGGCACTCGTTCGGAATAAATTTCTGCCATATCACTCATATTCAAGTTCGTTGAGATAATGGTAGATTTCTGGCGAAGGATACGTTCATTCACACATAAAAAGAACTGTGAGGAGGTAAACGTATTGGCAAGTTCTGTGCCTAAGTCGTCAATAATCAGCAAATCACAATCGTAAATATTCTGGTGTGCTGCGATTGCATCGCTGTCTTTTTGAAACACACCTTTGCTCAATATATCAAATAATTGGAATGCTGTAAAGTAAATTACAGAATATCCCTTTTCTAATAATTCTTTTGCAATGCAGTTGGAAAGAAAGGTTTTTCCAACTCCGGTATTACCATAAAAGAAAAGATTCTTTGGTTTGTTGTCAAAATCTTCGATAAAATGCTTACATTCGTTGACTGCACGGTGTACGGTTTCCAAAGAGGATAGGCCTGTAACAGGATTAATCTCTTCATCGGAATAGTATTCGTAAGAGAAGGTTGAAAAATTCTCCTGCTGCAGAATTTTTTCAATATTGGATTGTGCGTATACAATATTGATTGCAGCCTGCTTAAAACAGTGGCACTTTTTACCGTTTATATAGCCGGTGTCTTTACAGTCTCGGCAAGTATATATTGGTGTAAAAATATCGAGTGTATAGCCATGTTCCTTTAAAAGGCTTTCTTTTTGCATTTTTAAGGCAGAGAGTTCTGTTTTCACTTTTGCATAACCCTCGGGATCGTCTTTTAATTTTTTGCGGGCAGCTTCTACAGAAGCAGACGCGATGTGTTCCTGGATGACTTTCAGCTGTGGTAGTTTGCGGTACAGTGCATCCAGACGTTCCTGTGTCAGACGTCGGTTGCGAAGCTGCCGGGTTTGGTAACCACGCATGATTTCATCGTATTGTGCATTGCTTAATGCCATAGTTTCC
>CAYVGA010000094.1:0-7794 GCA_964449855.1 uncultured Lachnobacterium sp. | reverse complement strand
ATGAAACTAAATGGAACTTCTTATGGGTAACAGAATTCCCATTATTCGAGTGGTCCGAAGAAGAAAACAGATTCATGTCCATGCATCATCCATTTACAATGCCTATGGAAGAAGACTTACATCTTCTTGACACAGACCTTGGTGCAGTTCGTTCCAAAGCTTACGACTGTGTACTTAACGGTACAGAGCTTGGCGGTGGTTCTGTTCGTATCCACCAGAGCGACGTTCAGGAAAAAATGTTTGAACTTCTTGGATTTACAAAAGAAAGTGCACAGAATCAGTTTGGTTTCTTGTTAGACGCATTCTCTTATGGTGTTCCACCACATGCAGGACTTGCTTATGGTGTTGACCGTATGATTATGCACCTCACAGGAACAGACAACATTCGTGAAGTTATCGCGTTCCCTAAGGTAAAAGATGCTTCTTGTATGATGTCTAAGTGTCCAAGTGAAGTGGATAACAAACAGTTAGAAGAACTTGGGATTGCAGTTGTAGTGCCACAGGAAGAAACAGAAGAATAAATGATAAATAGAGACGTTCCAGAAATGGAACGTCTCTTAATTTATAAAAATGTGTAAAACTAATTATAGTAACATTTTATGAAAGAAAAAGGGGTGATAGGATGCTTGGGGTATTTATATTTACACTTCCTTTTCCGACAGCGGCAAGGTAAAGATAAATTCCGTACCCACATCCTCTGTACTAATCACATTGATATTTTCATTGTGTGCCTGCACAATTTCTTTTACAATGGCAAGTCCCAGACCACTGCCTTTTTTGTCGCGTCCACGGGACTGGTCTGTCTTATAAAAACGTTCCCATACTTTTTTGATACTACTGCTTGGAATACCGATACCTTTATCTTTTACGGAAATTAATACTTTTTCGTTTCGGATATTGGTTTCGATGGTAATCGCAGTGTTATTGTGGGAAAACTTCGTGGCATTGTCAATCAGGTTGTAAAGTACCTGCTGGATTTTGCCCATATCTGCTTTTACAAAAAGATCTTGTCCGGTTAGGTATAAATCAAAGGATAATCCTTTTTTATTGCATACGCCCTCGAAAGTCATAGTAGTAGTTCGAATGAGCTGATTGATATCAAAATCGGTGATATCCAAAGAAATACCATGATATCCAAATTTGTTCAGGTCAAGGATATTTTGTGTCAGTTTGTTCAAACGTTCTGTTTCAAATAAGATAATATTTAAATATTTATCCTGTATTTCGATAGAAATGGTACCATCCAACATAGCTTCCACATAGCCTTTGATAGAGGTTAATGGGGAGCGGAAGTCATGCGAGACGTTGGAAATAAACTTGCGTTGTTCTTCCTCCATGGTATTTAGCGTAGATGCCATATAGTTAAGCGTATCTGCCAGATAGCCGATTTCATCGTTGGAATTGACGTTTATCTGTGTGGAAAAATCACCTTTGGCATATCGTTCGGCTGTTTTTGTAATATTACGAATTGGACGATAAACAATAATAGTAAATACGATAATTAGTATAAAAGTACAAATTAAAATGATTACAACGGATAAAGAGGTAATATCCACAATTTCTTCTGTCTGTGACAAAACGACAGACATAGGCATATGTAAAAAGACATAGCCTTGTACTTTATAGTTATTAGTAATGGTAGAAAAAACCGTTAAGGTATCTTCTTTCATATAACCATAAAAATTTCCGGTTTGATAGTAGGTGTTGCCAAAATCAGAAATCGAAAAGTTTTCCAGATAAAAAGGGCTTCCAATCTGTGCCATAGCCTCTACCATGGCATCGGAGGAATCCAGAAGAAGTATTCCATTGGCATCCGTAATCCATATTTCGGCATTTAGAAAACGGCTGGTGTGTTCCAGTTCTTTTTGCAAGTCGGAAAGCCACTTGTCCGGCTGGGAAAAATATTCTTTGATTTCGGCAGTAATGAGGGCGGATTCACGGGATAATTCCTGTGCCTGTTTTTTGATTAAATAATTTTCCACTGTATCATGGGTAAAGGTGCTTAAAAAAACCAAGGTAATTGCTGCAAAGACAAAAAAAGTACCAAACAGTTTTAGGTATAATCGGTGCTTCATGGTTTAACCTCAAATTTATAACCAATACCCCAGACGGTAGCAATCTGCCAGCTGGCATGGTCTTTGATTTTTTCACGAAGTCGTTTGACGTGAACGTCTACGGTACGTGTATCACCGATATATTCGTAGCCCCAGATATGGTCTAAAAGCTGTTCTCTGGTAAATACCTGATTTGGTGAAGCGGCAAGGAAATAGAGTAGTTCTAACTCCTTTGGAGGCATATCAACCTGATTGCCCTTGTATACAACAGAGTAATTGGATAAGTTGATAATCAAATCCGGATATTCCACACATTTGGCGGCAGGAATTGATGAGGCTACAGGTTTTGCCGGCTGGAAGCGGCGAAGTACTGCTTTGACACGAGCAACCAATTCTTTGGTATCGAATGGTTTCATGATATAGTCGTCTGCCCCAAGTTCAAGTCCGAGTACTTTGTCAAAAATCTCACCTTTGGCAGAGAGCATAATGATGGGTACATTGGATTTGGTACGAACTTCACGGCAGACCTGGTAACCATCGATGCCGGGAAGCATCAAGTCCAGTAAAATCATATTTGGATTATAAGTTTCAAACGCAGAGAGAGCCTCTTCCCCATCGTTTACAATTTTTGTATCATAACATTCTTTGGTTAGGTAGAGCGAAATGAGCTCTGCAATATTGTTGTCGTCATCTACGATTAAAATTTTTGTTTTTGCAGCCATAGCTATCCTCCATATTATTTGAATTCTACGATGGTAACACCCGCGTCCCCTTCACCAAATTCAGCAAGCTTGTAGCTCTTGATATATTTCTGGCGTTTGAGGTGCTGGTGTACCGCATCACGAAGTGCACCG
Source organism: uncultured Lachnobacterium sp. (assembly GCA_964449855.1). Classification (GTDB taxonomy): domain Bacteria; phylum Bacillota; class Clostridia; order Lachnospirales; family Lachnospiraceae; genus Roseburia. The sequence continues at coordinate 4,886 of CAYVGA010000094.1, read as the reverse complement.
GTACCTTTTCCGTGTACAATTCGTACGGATGGCAGGTGGGCGATATAAGCGTCATCGAGGTATTTGTCAAGTTTTGCGATTGCTTCATCCGCACGCATACCAATTAATTTCAGTTCTGTAGAAGCAGTTGCAGATTTGCTCATTTTCAGCTTGCTGGTGCTGCTTCCATATTTTTTGTTTGGTGAGAGTACATCTTCATCCATAAGAATCAGGTCGCTGATGTTGACCTGCGAACGCAAAATACCCATTTGTACGAAAAGATTTCCTTTTGCATCCGGCAGGGTGTGTACGGTTCCTTTTAAGTTCATGGAAAGAACTTTTACTGTATCACCAATGCGAAGTTTCTTTGGTGCTTTGTGGTTGACTTCTGCCTTTTTGATGCTGGTTAGTTTTTTCTCTTTTTCAGAGAGTTTGTTCCGCAGGTTGGTACGTTCTTTTTCCATCTGACTCATATTGCCAAGACCTTGTCCGTATTTGTTAAAATTGCGAATGGTTTCGTCAGCCAGATCTTTTGCTTCTTTGATAATACGGAACGCTTCTTCGTTTGCTTCGCGTAAAATTTTGTCTTTTGACTGGTCTAAGCGTTCGTGTTTGCTTTCTAATTTTTTCTTTAAGTCTTCAATTTCGGATTTGTACTGATTGATTTCCAGCTGTTCTTTTTCAATGGTAATACGGCTGGCTTCAAGGTTGGTCAGTACATCTTCAAATTCAACATCTTTTTTATTCAAGCGTCCTTTTGCATCTTCGATAATCGAATCGTCTAATCCAAGTTTGGAAGAGATGGCAAAGGCATTACTTTTTCCCGGAATACCGATTAAGAGGCGGTAAGTAGGACTTAATGTTTCTACGTCAAATTCACAGCAGGCATTTTCGATGCCGTCGGTAGTAAGTGCATAGACTTTTAATTCACTGTAATGCGTGGTAGCCATTGTAATTGCGCCATAGAGATGCAATTTGCTCAAAATCGAAATGGCAAGTGCGGCACCCTCGGTTGGGTCCGTACCGGCACAGAGCTCATCAAAGAGCACGAGGCTGCGGTCATCGGCCTTTTCTAATATTTTTACAATATTGACCATGTGGGAAGAAAAGGTACTAAGACTTTGCTCAATACTCTGTTCATCTCCAATGTCGGCAAAGACTTCTTCGAAAATGGCAAGTTCGGAACGGTCTCCGGCTGGAATATGCAGACCGGCCTGTCCCATAAGCGTCAAAAGTCCGACGGTTTTTAAGCTGACGGTTTTACCACCGGTGTTTGGACCGGTAACAATAAGCTGTTTAAACGTATCGCCTAAGTAAACATCGATTGGAACAACCTTTTTTGGGTCTAACAATGGATGACGGCCTTTGCGGATATTGATGTAGCCGCGTTCGTTAAAAGCAGGTGCAACACCATTGTAGGATTTCGCTAAATTTGCTTTTGCAAAAATAAAGTCAAGCTCAGAAAGCACGGTGTAGTTATTTGCCAGTGCCATTTCGTATCCTGCCACCATTTCACTGAGGCGTGCAAGAATGATATTGATTTCCTCTTTTTCTTTGATAAAGAGTTCTTTTAACTCGTTGTTTAAATTCACGACAGCCATTGGTTCAATGAAAACCGTAGAGCCGGAAGAGGACTGGTCGTGTACCATACCCGGAATGGATGCCTTGTTGGATGACTTAACAGGCAGGCAGTATCTGCCGTCACGCATTGTAACCACGGCATCCTGCAGGTGTTCTCTGGTAGAAGCGTTGTTCATAAGAGAAGCAAGCTGTGCATGGATACGGTCATTCATGCCGCGGATGGATTTACGGATTTTAAACAGTGCCGGACTGGCATCGTCTGCGATTTCTTCTTCACCTAAAATGCATCGTTTGATTTCATCGTGAAGCTGTGTCAAAGGTTCAATCTGCTGAAACAGTTCAGTTAAAGAGTCCGTTTTTTCTTCTGCGCGGTCCGAACGGTCATATGATTTTGCACGTTTTGCCGCTTCCAAAAGATAGCTGATTTGTAATAATTCTACGGTGTTTAAAGAACCGCCAATTGCAAGACGTTTCAAAGAACCGTTGATATTGTTTAAACCTGCAAAACTAAGACTGCTGCTTTTGTATAAACGGCTTAAAGCATCTTTGGTGGTTTCCTGCAAGTGATTAATTTCCTCGATATTTGTAGAAGGAACGAGGTTTTTGATACGTGTTTTGGTTTCCGGTGCAGCTGCGTAATCTGCCAGCTTGTCCAGAATTTTGTAATATTCTAATGTTTGAAAAACTTTCTGATTCATAATTACCTCAAAATTTAAAAATTGATATTGTTCATTCAAGTATTGGATTCTGCTTCGCAGATGGGTTTGCTCACTCTTGAATCACGTTCTTACGCTTAAAACAGCAAGTGTTTTGAACTGTACTGAACAGTTACATTATATCCTATAATATGAATTTGGAAAAGAAAAATAAATATGATATATGATATACTTGCAAGCCACCCCAAATGGCAATATAATAAAAATGCATTATGTGTAATTTTTGTTTTTTAAGTGCTTAAAGAGGAATTTTTATGGAGTTTATACGTGAAAAAACGAAAGAAAAACCTATGAGTAGAAAAAAATTATGGACAAAAATCGGTTTTGCGGCATTATGCGGTTTGGTGTTTGCAATTACGGTTGTTGTTGTGATTCTGATTTGTATGCCGATGCTGCAGGATAGACTTATTCCGCAGACAGAGGATTCGGAAAAAGAAACACTAAGTCAGGTGGATACTGAGGAAACAGAAGATACGGAGTCGGAAGCAGAGATTGTGATTCCACCGAATTTTAGTTTGTCCATTTCGGATTACCAGACCTTACAGGATGAGCTGTATCGTATTGGAAATATGGTAAACAAGTCTATTGTAACAGTTATGACGATGTCGGGTGAGAATGATGTCTGGGCGGAGAATCCATTTGAGACGGAGGGGCAGAGCTCCGGTATTATTGTTGCGGAAGATGATAATTACTTATATGTTTTAACGGAAAAGAAAGTGATTTTGGACGCAGATGCGATGCGTGTATCTTTCATAGATAATGCAGGGGCAGAAGCAAAGCTTTTAAAGTATGATGGTAATACGGGACTTGCTGTTCTTACTGTGGAAAAAAGACTCTTGACTAGAAATACAAAAGTGGAAATTGCAGTGGCAAGTCTGGGCAGTTCGTACGAGATATCAAATGGTGCTATTGTAATTGCATTGGGAAGTCCGCTAGGTACGAATTATTCCATTTTGACTGGAAACATTACTTCGATACAAAATGAAATCGCGACCAAGGACAAAAATTATTCGGTATTTACGACAGATATTGTTGCCAGTGAGCATGCCAGTGGTGTTCTAGCGAATACCAAAGGTGAGATTATAGGCATTGTTATGCAGTCTTTTAGTGGTTCACAGGATATGAATACATTAACTGTGGTAGGGGTAGATGAATTAAAGGATATGATTACCGTTTTATGCAATGGCAAAGACCTGCCTTATATGGGGGTATATATATCGACCGTAACAGAGGATATTTCGAGGGATTATGATATTCCGGTAGGTGTGTATATTAAAGATATTGTATCCGATTCTCCTGCTATGCGTGCGGGGCTGCAAAGTGGTGATGTGATTGTAAGCATAAATGGGGAAGCAATTGCAACAGATGTTGCATTTAGTAATAAAATCAGCCAGTTTATTCCGGATACGACTTGTGAAGTCACGGTAAAACGCCAGAATGGAAATGAATATTATGACGTTACCTGTATGGTGGAAATTGGTGTATTAAAATAGATAGAAAATTGGAGGAAATATGAAATATATTGAGACTTTTCGTGAAGGTGACAGAATCAATGACATTTACCTTTGCAAATTAAAACAGGCGGCACTTACAAAAGCAGGAAAACCATATGATATTGTAATTTTACAGGATAAAACAGGAACGATTGATTCCAAAATCTGGGATCCGGGTTCTGTAGGAATTGATGATTTTGATGTGATGGATTATGTATGTATCACGGGTGATGTATCGATTTACAATGGCAATCCACAGCTTTCGATTAAGCGTGCGAGAAAAGCGGGTGAAGGAGAATATACCCCAAGTGATTACCTTCCGGTCAGTGAATATGACATTGATGGCATGTTTGTAGAATTAATGGGATACATAAACTCTATTAAAAATCCGTATTACAGCAAATTACTGCATGCATTTTTTGATAATCATGCATTTGAAAAACGTTTCAAATTTCATTCCGCAGCCAAAAGCGTGCATCATGGATTTGTTGGCGGTCTTTTGGAACATACTTTGAGTGTGACTAGAAACTGTGATTATTTTGCAAAGAATTATCCGATTTTAAATAGGGATTTACTTCTTACGGCAGCCATGTTTCATGATGTTGGAAAACTAAAAGAATTATCGACATTTCCGGAAAATGATTATACCGATGCAGGCAATCTGTTAGGACACATTGTCATGGGATGTGAAATGTTAAATGACCAGATTCGCCAAATTGAAGGATTTCCGGTGCTGCAGGCGAATGAGTTAAAACACTGTATTCTGGCACATCATGGAGAATTGGAATATGGTTCGCCAAAGAAACCGGCATTGGTAGAAGCACTTTGTCTCAGTTTTGCAGATAATCTGGACGCAAAGATGGAAACGATGAAAGAGCTGTTAAAAGGGGTTCCGGAAAACAATTTGGAATGGCAGGGATATAATCGGTTATTGGAAACCAATGTTCGTAGAACGAGTTCGTAATTATCCTTGAGCAGATATGAAAAATTGTATAATTATAGTTCGTAACTATCATTGAGCAAATCTCAAATATTCTACAATTATAGATAATAAAAAGGTGAGCAAGTCAGATTTAGATTTTTTGATTTTAACATGCTGGCTTTTAGAAAAGAAATG
>CAYVGA010000093.1:0-7801 GCA_964449855.1 uncultured Lachnobacterium sp. | reverse complement strand
ATATTTAATTATATTTTATAAATCGACAAATTGCAATATTTTACGACATCTATTTGTCCTTTTTACGTAACTATTCAGTACCTTCACTATTCAGTACCTTCATAGTTACGATTCGCAAACCCATGAAAAATCAAGCAAATTCCTTGATAAAACGATGCATGATTTTGCCATCCACTTCGTAAAATTCTTTTTGTTCAAAGCCTAATTTTCTACTCAATGCCATAGATATATCATTCCCGTCTTGAATCACCGTATTAATACGCTCAAAGCCTGCATGCTCCTTTGCATAGTCAAGAATGGCTTTACAGACTTCGGTTGCATATCCTTTTCCTTGATATCTTCTGCCAATCAGATACCCCAATTCCAACTCCACAACATCATTATATTCACGATGTTCCAGTCCTGCTCTACCAATTAATTTTCCACTTTCTTTTTCAAACACCAGCCACATCCCATATCCAAAGTATCGGTACATATTTTCAATATATGCACGCTGAAATTCTTTTTCTTCTTCATACGGATAAAGCGGCTCTGTATATGCATCTATGCCATCATCTGCATACAGCTCAAACAAACCATCCAAATCATCCAGCGATAATTCGCGCACCACACATCGCTTTGTCTCTAAAATTGTCCACGGAATTCGATGATAACGCTGATACACCTTTTCTAAAAAGTCTGCATCTACCTCTTCAAAACCTTCTACAACCATATCTACACCCGCATGGGTCTGATTTGGAAAACTTGAATTGGCATACGCCATAGTTGCAATACCTAACTCTTTTCCAAGAGAAATCGTTTCATCTGTAGAAGCAATAAGAAGAGAGACCTCTTTTATTTCAGAACATATTTTTAATTTTTCTATAAGAGTATCGGTATTCTCATACATTTTAAACAAAAAACATCCATACATTTGTGCTAAATCTGCAATCTCATTTTCTAATCCTATAATATACTTTAAATCCAATTGTTCTCTCTCCTCACAAAACAAATTTGAAAGAGGCTATTGCAGAACACAAAGTTCATGCAATAGCCCCTATTCTTTCATTACTCTAAAAATTATCGATTATTATTTTTCTTTGGTTCCGGATATTCCACACCAAATGTCTCAACCGTAACCTTCTTCATTACCTGGTCTTCCAATGGTCTGTCACTGTAATCTGTTACAGTTTCTGCAATCGCGTTTACTACTTCCATACCTTCGATGACTTTACCAAAAGCTGCATATGCACCATCCAAATGTGGAGATGTTTTATGCATTACAAAGAACTGGCTGCCTGCGGAGTTTGGCATCATGGAACGTGCCATAGAAAGTACACCTTCGGTGTGTCTCAAATCGTTTTTGAAACCATTCTGTGAAAATTCACCATCAATACCATATCCCGGGCCACCCATACCTGTTCCTGTTGGGTCACCACCCTGAATCATAAATCCACGGATAACGCGGTGGAAAATGATTCCATCATAAAAGTTTTTGTTTACTAAACTAATAAAGTTGTTTACTGTATTTGGAGCGATTTCTGGATAAAGTTCTGCTTTGAAAACGCTGCCATTTTCCATTTCAAATGTTACTACTGGATTCTGTGCCATGTTAAAATTCCTCTTTTCTTTATTTTGATAACAATTCAGAGTCCTTGTCATTTTGCAAATATATGCTCTGAATTATTTCTTTTACTTCGTTAAAGCTTCTACTACTTTAGGGAAATCCATAAAATGAGATGCCTTAATTAAAATATTATCGCCTTCTTTTACATAGGAGAGCAATTCTGTAATCATATCATCTTTATTCTCAAAGTGGAATACTTTACAGTTATTTTCTACAGATTCTACCCCTGCTTTGTATTCTGCTGCCAACACACCGGCACAGAAAAGCGTATGAATCTTTTTCTCAGCTACACATTTTCCGACACCAAAGTGCAGTGCTTTTTCATCCTCTCCAAGTTCACCCATATCTCCAAGAACTGCAATCGTACGGCCTTTTGCATGTGATAATACATCCATTGCTGCTTCCATGGAAACAGGATTTGCATTGTAGCAGTCATCAATTACATACATACCATTTGCTTTGACCAAATTGGTTCTGCCTGCAATTGTTTTTGCTTCTTCGATTCCTTTTTGAATTTCCGCAAGACTAAGTCCAAGTTCTAAGCCAACTGCTGTTGCTGCCAATGCATTGTATACATTATGTTCACCTGGGATTGTAATATTCGCTTTGAACTCACCTTGTGGTGTATGAATTACAGCCTCCATGCCTTCAAATCCAAGATTTGTTACATCTGTAGCATAAATAGATTTCTCAGTCATGAAAATACCTTTATCATCTTGTTTTGCTTCTTGATCAAACCCATAAAACACCGCATTTCTGCCATTCACATAGGTTTTGGTGGAAAGCTTGTCATCATCTCCATTTAAAATAGCAAGTCCGCCCGTTCTCATATGTTCAAACATCTCTGTTTTTGCCTGAAGAATGCCATCTCTTGTGCCTAAATTCTCCAAATGACACAAACCGATATTGGTAATCACGCAGATATCCGGATTCGCTACCGTTGCAAGACGATGCATCTCATTAAAATCAGAAATACCCATTTCTAAAATTGCCACTTCATGCTCTGCACGAATACCAAATACGGTCAATGGCAGTCCAATTTCATTGTTAAAATTACCTGCGGTCTTATGCACCTTGTATTTCTGCGAAATAACACTCGAAATCATTTCTTTTGTGCTTGTTTTACCAACACTACCTGAAATTCCAACCACTTTTATAGACAAACTCTGTCTATAAAATGCAGCAATTTTCTTTAATGCTTCTTCCGAAGAATCTACACGAATATATGGACCTGCCGGATTTTCCAATTCAACCTCTGAAAGTACACAGCAGGCACCGTTTTCAAACACCTGTGGAATAAATTTATGTCCGTCTACACGTTCTCCCTTAATCGGGATAAACAGATAATCTTCCTCTACCAAACGGCTGTCTATCACGGCACCACAAATAACTTTTTCCTCTAATTCCGGTGCACCTACATAAGTACCCTCACATGCTTTTGCAATATTTTTTAATGTCATGTTCGGCATCTGACTATTCATAATTATTGCCTCCCTATCATGCTTTGACATAGTTATTCAATACGTTCATAACTATGATTCGCAACCCCATAAAAATCAGCTGTACTCTCCTAAGCATACTGTGTAGATGGGTTTGCTCATTCCTGAACACTACGTTTTATCATATGCATAAAAAATCATTTCGGTTTTCTATGTCTTTATTTCTGGTAACGTTTTAATGAAATTTCTATAATCTTTTCACAAAGTTCATTAAAACTCATACCTACCGCTGCTGCCTCCTGTGGAAGTAAGCTGGTCGGTGTCATACCCGGAAGTGTATTTGCTTCTAAGCAATACATTTCCCCAGCATCACTAATCAAGAAATCGGATCGGGAATATGTATCCAAACCAATCACTTTTGCAACTGCTTCTGCATAAGAACGCATCTGTGCAGACACTTCTTCCGGAAGATCTGCCGGACAAGTCTCTACTGCACTGCCAGCTTTATATTTGTTCTTATAATCATAAAATCCCTGAAGTGGAGCAATCTCAATAACAGGAAGTGCTTTTCCTTCGATAACACCACAAGAGAATTCCCTGCCCTGTACAAATTCTTCAATGATAAGTTCATCTTCCCAATGAAACGCTTCATCCAACGCTGCTTTAAACTCAGCCGCATCACGAACGATGGTTACACCGATACTGGAACCGCCACAACATGGTTTTACAATCACTGGAAGACGAAGTCCAAGTGCCGCTAAGTCATCATTTCTCTTATCCTTTGTCATCGCAAGACCATTTGGTGTAGGAATTCCGTTTGCACGGAAAAACTGTTTTGCAATGCCTTTGTTCATGGCAATTGCACTGCTTAAATAATCACTGCCGGTATATTTTACACCAAATAAATCAAGTGCCGCCTGCACCTTGCCATTTTCTCCATTTTCACCATGTAATGCCATAAATGCAATATCGGCCATCTGACACATCCGAAGCACATTTGGTCCGAAGAAACAATCTGACTGGTCTTTTCTGGACGCTTTTACTTTTGCCAAATCCGGAGCCTGTTCCGGAATATCTGCTACCTGCACACTGATTTCTTCTGCACGTGCAAACACATCTGTCAAATCCTCTTCTTTGTCACTATATCCCATAAAAACATCCAGCATAATGACACGATGTCCGTTTTCTCTTAATGCTTTTGTTACCATGCTTCCTGTTTTAAAGGAAACATCTCTTTCTGTACTAAGTCCACCTGCTAATACTACGATATCCATATATTAACCTCACTTTAATTTATTAGTAACTATTCCGTACAGCTCAAAACACTCGCTGTTTTGAACGTAAGAACATGATTCAAGTGTGAGCAAACCCATCAGCACAGCTGATTTCTCATGGTTTGCGAATGATAATTATTCAGATACTAAATAATTACCAACATAAATAGTGTACCACGTTTTTTACTTTATAACAAGATTAAGGAGAGCAACTAAACATAGAAATACATCTCTTCCCATATAGTCTTCTTCTTTCAATTTACTTCCAAATTCATAGATACGCTCTTTTAATAACTCCTTATCTGTAATTTCGGTTTCATATAAAATCTTCCACAAAAGAACCAACTGGGAATCCCCGCACTCTTTGAACAGTGCTTCTTTCTTATACTCCAATTTGTCATCCAATAAAATACTATATAAATAATTTGCAACACTCACATTTGCTGTCATAAAATTTCCTCCTGTGTTTTATACATGGGCCCTTATACTTAGTATAAAATACGTTTCGGAAAAAGGAAAATCACTAACTGTGATTTATACAGTTAGTGATTTTTTCAACACAACTATTTCATTTTATGGTATAATTAAAGTTTTATTCCTGCAAAACGATATTTACGTCATCCAATAAAGCAACCAGCAGCTCAAAATTTTCTTCCCCTATATGATTTTCTATCTTTTCCAGGTACATATTGATTTTCTTCTCTGCTTCATCTACTAAGATTCTTGCTTTCTCTGTTGGCAGTACATAAAAACTTCTCTTATCATTTTCACATGGCTTTTTTATTATATATCCTTTTTCTTCCAATGCTGTGATATGATTTGTGACCATGGGTTTGGATACCCCTAATAACTCAGCAATCATTACAGGCGTAAAGCATCCATCTCTTTTTATAATCATATTTAGTACCCCTGCTTCACTTGGTCTAATCGGAAGTTCTCTTTTTAAATTCATATAATCTCTGCTGAATTTTGAAAACGTAATATTTGCATATAAATATCTATCCATATAAATTTCCCTATGCTTGTAAAAGAAAGTGTCCCAAAGCCTTAAAATGACTTTTGGGACACTCTCTTCATTTTTTAATATGTTAAACCAAAGTTCATTTCATAATAATTTCCAGCTGCATCACGGTAAGCATATGCTTTTCCATTTTCATCCTTTAAGGAATCTGGCATATATTGGTCTTTATCATAACCCGGAACATCGTTAGGGCTGATACATACACCATCTGCATTTACTGCAAGAACTTCGTCACCTCTTGGCATTGTAATTGGAAGCTTGCCAACCGGCGAGAATCTTCCGAAGTATACATCTAATGTTGCTGATGGATACGTGTCATATCCTAATGTTAATACATCTACATATGGCTCTACGTTACCAAGTAACCATGCTAATACTACGTTTACGTTAGCAATTACTTTACCACCATTTGCATGAACTGCTGCTGCAATTTCAGAAATGCGATTTGTGCCTGCAAGTGTTGTTTCTTCATGTGTTTCAGCCATTGGACGGCAGAATTCATCAACGTCTGCTACCATCTTGCCTTCACAAATATCAAGTTCCAGATAACCCTTTGTCGCACTGAAGTATGCACCTGATTTTGGATTAAGCATTAACAATGCATAGTCTGCTTCTGCCGGATCATCTGTTAATGTAACATCTGCTAACATTTCCTTTAAGCCTTTTGTAAGCTCTACAGCCTTCTCCGGTGACTGGTGGAATGCTTCTGCATAAACCTTCTTGCCTTCCAACTTGTCCGCTGTAAGAGGTAATGTGTCATCATTCTTAAGAAGAGTAACACTCTTGCGGTGTGCATCCATTGCTTTATCCCAATCAGACTGTGTAGCTGCAACTTCTACTGCCACCTTTGGATCACGATAAGTATCTTCGAATAGTCCTAATTCGAACATTCCCTGTAAAGTACGGGCAACTGCACGGTTTAATGCTTCATCTGTCAGTACTAACTGTTCTTTTGTGAATCCTTCCGGAACTTCATGTGTATCATAGTAATCGTTCTTTCCACGGTTGTATGCTTCCATACCAAGTACATGATCAAAGTTACCACTGATTACGTCTACACCAGAGTTATTTACTGCAAAACCAATACGTTCCGGTTTATCAAGCATTTCAACACCCCAGCACATACTATGAACAATACCTGTATCCGAGTTAATGTAACCCTTGAATCCCATTTCATTACGAAGAAGTCCATCAATTAATGGTTTATTGTAAGCAAAACCAAATGGCTGCATTTCGATTTCCTTACCGTTTACAACCTGAGCTGCACTCTTTTCTTTTGCAGGTTTTGCGTAATATGGCATAATAGATGCTGCATTTTTATTTACAGATACTCTAAAACCTGGAAGGTGGTATTTCTCTAAGCTTCCCGGTGTCTGGTATACATTCCACTGTCCGGCTTTATAGTGTGGGTCATATCCATTTTCACGAGCACCGCCGCCTGGAAAATGTTTCATTGTTAAAGCTACACCATCTGTTGTCACACCTTCTTCACTGCCTTGTACAATTGGAATCATGCGGTCTGCAATCTTGCAGATTAAGTCTGTATCTTCACCAAATGTACCATAAGAACGCTGCCATCTTGGGTCTGTCATAACGTCAACCATATACATGTAACCTTTACGAAGGTTAGATGCGTTCCATGAACGACGGATACAGTCCGAGAAATCGTCTACGATACTTAAATCATCAGTACCTTTCACAGCTGCTGCAATCCCCATTGTTCCAGGCCATGTAGCAAACACACCAGAAGCATCGTTCATACCAAATACCGGTTCTGCATATTCGTTACGTGAGTTAGAAGCTGCCATTACCGGAACAAAATGTTCACATTCTTCTGTAACTGCCTGCAACTGGTTCATGTAATCTGTCAAATTATCCGGAGTTGCATTTGCACGCAAAATAATGTGACGTGCCCACCATTCTTTTAATAATTTAGAAGTACCCGGAATGTACTGCTCACCAAAAATATTCTTTACCGTGTGTTCTGCTTCATCTAAAATTCCAGTTTCATCTAATGTATATTCTGGAATTTCTGTACTTCCCATTGAAAGTGGTGAAGGGTACTTACCCATACGCCAGTCAGAAATAAAAAGCTGTCCGATTTTTTCTTCTGCTGTTAAAATCTGTGCATATGCCTCTGCACGTTCTTTTGCTGGAAGTCTCCAGTCATTTACTTTTGATACTTCCCCTGTTCCATCGATGTCTTTGAAATACATGCCATCTTTTTCGATAACCTTACGTGTTACGGTACTAACTTTTGGTCCGTTAGGATTCTCGTAAACCTTGTAGTTATCGCTTGCTTTTACTGCCATAATTATCTCCTCCTTGTTTTCCACATAAAATTCCCCTTATACATCACATCTATAAAATATTTTATATATAGTTAATATGTGTTAACTATATTGTAATTGATTCATATATACCTGTCAATAGATTTTGCATTACAAATAAAATAAAAAAG
>CAYVGA010000092.1:2964-7895 GCA_964449855.1 uncultured Lachnobacterium sp. | reverse complement strand
CACATGCGGCGTAGTTTCCTTTGGTGTAAAAGGCGGCAGAGCTGCTGCTGAAAAATTCATGAAGGAACTGAAAGTAGCCATGATTGCAACACATGTAGCAGACGCACATACCTGTGTCCTTCATCCGGCATCTGCAACACATCGTCAGATGAATGACGAAGAATTACTTGCAGCAGGTGTAGGTCCTGACCTTATCCGTCTCTCTGTAGGTATCGAAAGTATTGACGATATTTTAGCGGATTTAGCACAGGCTCTTGAAGCTTGCAAATAAACTTTATGATTTAACATAGAAAAAGGGTTTTCAAAACACTACGAAAAAGAGATGCTTCTCTATGTTTCCTGACTCGTATTCGGATATTAGTTTTTCTAAGTACTTTGACTATAAACATTCTCATAGTGACGTAACCACTCTTAACTCGCCATCCCCGGCTCTACCGAACACCTGCCACTGGCAGCTTTTCGGTATGCTTGGCAGGTAAGAGTTTTCGCTGACATCGTGCAGCGAATTACTGAGAATTGACAAAGTACTAAGAAAAACTACATATCTTCATAATGAAGTCAGGAAATATAGAGAAGCATCTCTTTTTCTTACATTTTGAAAAAATTTTCTAATGTTAAATGCAGGTGTGAGCAGATAGTGTAGAGGATGATTGACATTCCCGCCCAATGTGTCTATACTAATACTTAGCAAGCTAACTTTTAAAAGTGGCAAATAAAAAAAGAAAGGAATGATACATCATGAAAATGCTAAAGACGTTAGCATCCCATGTGAAAGAGTATAAGTGGGTATCCATTATAACTCCGCTTCTGATGTTAGGAGAAGTACTTATGGAAACATTGATTCCATTCTGTATGTCTTCTATCGTAGATGATGGTGTGAATAAGGGTGACCAGACGCATATCTTTCTCATGGGCGGTCTCATGATCGTAATGGCACTTTGCTCATTAGGCTTTGGGGTAGGCGGAGCAAAATTTGGTGCAGTTGCATCTATGGGATTAGGTAAAAACTTAAGAAAGGCGATGTTTGAAAATATCCAGACATTTTCTTTTGCAAACATTGACAAATTTAATACCTCCAGTTTGATTACACGTATGACAACGGATGTTTCGAACATTCAGAATGCATATCAGATGCTGCTTCGTATATCCATGCGAGCTCCGGCAAGTATCCTTTGTGCAATGGCAATGAGTTTCTTCATTAGTCCGCATATTGCTTTGGTATACTTCTTTGCAGTTCTTATTTTAGGTTTTATTTTGTTCTTTATTGCGAAAAAAGCTATGGTATATTTCCAGGCATCTTTTGAAAAATACGATGCTCTGAATGAAAGTGTACAGGAAAACGTGTCTGCGATTCGTGTAGTAAAATCGTTTGTACGTGGTGATTATGAAAAGGGCCGTTTTCGTAAAGCAGCACAGAATATTTATGACACTTTTGTAAAAGCAGAAAGTATCGTTATGTGGAACAATCCTGCGATGCAGCTGACGGTTTATACATGTATTCTCTTGATTAGCTGGATTGGTGCACAGTTTATTATCGTAGGACATATTGAAACCGGTGAATTGATGGCACTTCTTACATATTGTATGAATATTCTGATGAATCTTATGATGCTTGCCATGATTTTTGTTATGATGTCCATGAGTGTTGCCAGTGCAAGACGTATTTGTGAAGTGCTGGATGAAGAAGCAACGATTAAGAATCCAATGAATCCGGTTATGGAAGTTGCAGATGGAAGTATTCGTTTTGAAAATGCGATGTTCCGTTATGCGGAAACATCGGAAGATCCTGTTTTAAATAATATCAATTTGGATATTAAATCAGGTGAAACCATTGGTATTATTGGTGGAACAGGTAGCTCAAAATCTACGCTGGTAAGTATGATCAGCCGTTTATACGATGTAGATGAAGGGGCTGTTTATGTTGGTGGAGTGGATGTTCGCGAATATGATCTGGATATGCTGCGTAATGAAGTAGCGGTTGTATTACAGCAGAATGTTTTGTTCTCAGGTACGATTTTGGATAATCTCCGCTGGGGTGATGCAGATGCGACAGAAGAAGAATGTATCGAAGCTTGTAAGATGGCATGTGCAGATGAATTCATTCAGACGTTCCCTGACAAATATCAGACACGTATTGAACAGGGTGGAACAAATGTATCCGGTGGTCAGAAACAGAGACTTTGTATTGCCAGAGCATTGCTCAAAAAACCAAAAGTTTTGATTTTGGATGATAGCACCAGTGCGGTAGATACAGCAACCGACGCTAGTATCCGAGCTGCATTCAAGACTGCAATTCCGGGTACGACAAAGATTATTATTGCACAGCGAATTTCTTCCGTACAGGAAGCAGATCGCATTATCGTTTTGGATGATGGATGTGTAACCGGATTTGCTTCACACGAGGAATTGTTAAAGACAAATGCTATTTATCGTGATGTATATGAAGCACAAACCAAAGGCGGCGGAGATTTTGATGAAGGAGGTGACAACTAATGGCAGGACCAGGAGGAAGAGGCCCACGAGGCCCTATGCCGAAAATTGAGAATCCGGGTAAGCTTCTGGCTCGTTTGATGAAGTTTATCCTTTCACGTTATGCAGTACATTATGTTGTCGTATTCATCTGTATCATTGCTTCTGTATTATGCAGCGTACAGGGAACGTTGTTCATGCAGACCTTGATTGATGACTATATTACACCAATGCTGAGCCAGCCGGTGCCGGATTATGGACCGCTGATTGGTGCGATGGCACGTGTGGCAGGTTTTTATGCATTGGGTGTTGTAGCAGCTTTTGTACAGCAGAAGGTACTGATTTATGTGTCACAGGGCTGTATCCGTGATATGAGAACGGAGATGTTTTCACATATGCAGGATCTGCCAATCCGTTATTTTGATACACATGCACATGGTGATATCATGTCCATGTACACGAATGACATTGATACGATCCGTCAGTTAATCAGTCAGAGTATTCCGCAGATTATTAACAGCGTGATTACGATTGTGACTGTTTTTATCAATATGTGTATATTAAGTGTTCCACTTACTGTTTTGACATTGGTTATGGTTACAGTAACCATTTTGGTATCCGGACGTTTTGCTGGATTCTCCAGCCGTTACTTTGTGGCTCAGCAGAAAGATTTGGGTAAAGTAAATGGTTTTGTAGAAGAAATGCTTACCGGACAGAAAGTGGTAAAGGTTTTTACGCATGAAGATGAAAACATGGAAGCATTTAACAAACTAAATGAAGAACTTTTTGACAGTGCAAGCAATGCGAACTTTTATGCAGGTATGATGGGACCGGTGAATAACAACTTAGGTCATATCAGCTATGTACTTTGTGCTATGGCAGGTGGTGTGCTGGCACTTAGTGGATTTGGCGGATTTACAGTAGGTAAATTGGCAAGCTTTTTGACCTTTAACAAGAGTTTTAACATGCCGGTAACACAGGTAACCCAGCAGATGAACAGTATTATTATGGCACTTGCCGGCTGTGAACGTATCTTTAAGCTTTTGGATGAAACTCCGGAAGTGGATGAAGGCTATGTAACACTTGTAAACGCAAAAGAAGAAGACGGAAAATTAGTAGAGTGTGAAGAACGTACAGGCAGATGGGCTTGGAAGCATCCACACAAAGAAGAAGGCACGGTTACTTATGAAGAACTCAAGGGTGATGTGGTATTTGCAGGCGTGGACTTTGGCTATGTACCGGAAAAGATGGTACTTCATGACATCAAAATGTTTGCTACACCGGGACAGAAAATTGCCTTTGTTGGTTCCACAGGTGCAGGTAAAACCACAATTACAAACCTGATTAACCGTTTTTATGACATTCAGGATGGTAAAATCCGTTATGACGGTATCAATATCAACAAGATTAAAAAGGCAGATTTACGCCGTTCTCTTGGTATTGTATTGCAGGATACCCATTTATTTACTGACACTGTAGCCAATAATATTCGTTATGGTAAATTAGATGCCACACACGAAGAAGTCGTTGCAGCGGCAAAACTTGCCAATGCGGATACTTTTATCCATCAGTTACCGGATGGTTATGACACTGTTTTGACAGGCGATGGCGCAAACTTAAGTCAGGGTCAGAGACAGCTCCTTGCGATTGCAAGGGCCGCAATTGCAGACCCACCTGTACTCATTTTGGACGAAGCGACCAGTTCTATTGATACCCGTACGGAACGCATCGTACAGGATGGTATGGATAAGCTGATGCATGGCAGAACCACATTTGTTATTGCACATCGACTTTCAACCATTCGAAATAGTGACTGTATCATGGTTCTTGAACAGGGACGTATCATTGAACGAGGCAGCCACGAGGAACTCATCGAAGAAAAAGGTAAGTATTATCAGCTTTACACTGGTATGAAAGCAGGGGATGTAGATGCAGAATAAAAAAATAGAGTGTGTAACTATGCAAAATGAAAAAATGCATAGAAACATTGGGCATAAGATACGTCTGATTCACAATTCTATCGACCGCTATTTTCATACTTCCTGGGAGCGGGCGGGTATTGAGCCAACCCGTATGCAGTGTGCGACATTGCGCTATCTTCGTATTCATGCAGGAGAAGATGTATTTCAAAAAGATTTGGAAGCAGCATTTTCGATTTCGGGTGCTACAGCGACGAATATTTTGAAAGTAATGGAAAAAGAAGGTTTGATTACTCGTATTCCAATGGAAAAAGATGCCAGACTGAAGAAATTGGAAATGACAGAAAAGGGGATACAGTATGATAAAGCATCTCATGCAAATGTCGTCCGTTTGGAAGAAGGGATGGAAAAAGGATTTACCGAGGAAGAACTTGCAATATTTCGGGAGTATCTTGACCGATTGACACAAAATATTGTGGATTTGGTAGATGAGGGCAATGGACAGCCGTAAGTAGAAAATGGATTTGAATTACAAAAAATCTA
>CAYVGA010000092.1:0-2864 GCA_964449855.1 uncultured Lachnobacterium sp. | reverse complement strand
AATTACAAAAAATCTACAAATTTTACCAAGAAAAATTATATATTATGTCTAGGGAACGCCGAAAAGCTTGAAATTTCGGCGTTTCTTCTGTTTTGTCACAAAAATGATGACCACAAGCTATAGATTTGTTTCATTGACAAAAGTACTATATATGGTATAATGACAAAAGTCATTATACGCGCCGAAGTGCGCATAGGTGCCACGCTGTGCACGAAGTGCATGGCGTAATGACAAAAGTCATTATACGCGCCGAAGTGCGCATAGGTGCCACGCTGTGCACGAAGTGCATGGCGTAATGACGAAAGTCATTAAAAGAATAAAATATGGAGGAATGGATAAATGAAGATTATTAAAAGAAGTGGCAGCGAAGTGGTATTTGATATAGAAAAAATCGTTGCAGCTGTCGTAAAAGCCAATGATTCTGTATTGGATTATGAAAAATTGTCAGATAAAACGATTCAGGATATCGCAAGAAGCGTAGAGCATGCCTGTCAAAATATGAGACGTTCTCCTAGCGTAGAAGAAATCCAGGATATGGTAGAAAACGAGTTGATGAACCATCGTGCATTTAATGTAGCACGTAATTATATTACATATCGTTATAAGAGAGCTTTGGTTCGTAAATCAAACTCTACGGATGAACAGATTTTAAGTTTATTAGAATGTAACAACGAAGAAGTAAAACAGGAAAACTCAAACAAGAACCCTACCGTAAATAGTGTACAGCGTGACTATATGGCCGGAGAAGTAAGTAAAGATATTACAAAACGTTTCTTGCTTCCGGAAGATGTAGTAGAAGCACACGAAAAAGGTTTGATTCATTTCCATGATGCAGATTATTTTGCACAGCATATGCACAACTGCTGTCTTGTAAATTTAGAAGATATGCTTCAGAATGGTACGGTAATCAGCGAAACCATGATTGATTCACCAAAGAGCTTTTCTACAGCATGTAACGTAGCTACACAGGCGATTGCACAGATTGCCAGCTCGCAGTATGGTGGCCAGAGTATTTCTTTGACACACCTTGCACCATTTGTACAAATCAGCCGTGAAAAATTCCGCATCAAAGTGCGTGAAGAATTTGACGAAGTAGGCATCACATATGATGATGACATGATCAATAAAGTTGCAGAACTTCGTGTAAAAGAAGAAATCAACCGCGGTGTACAGATGATTCAGTATCAGGTCATTACACTTATGACTACCAATGGTCAGGCACCATTTATCACAGTATTCATGTATTTGAACGAAGCAAAAGATGAGCAGACAAAGGCAGACCTTGCTGCTATCATCGAAGAAATGCTTTACCAGAGAATTCAGGGTGTAAAAAATGAAAAGGGTGTATATGTAACACCTGCATTCCCAAAACTCATTTATGTATTAGAAGAAGACAACATCCGTGAAGGTACAAAATATTGGGAACTTACCAAACTTGCAGCAAGATGTACTGCAAAACGTATGGTTCCAGACTACATTTCTGAAAAGAAAATGTTAGAACTCAAAGTAGATAAAAATGGAGAAGGTCATTGCTATACCTGTATGGGCTGCCGCAGCTTCCTGACACCTTATGTAGATCCAGAAACAAATCAGCCAAAATATTATGGCCGTTTCAATCAGGGTGTTGTTACTTTAAACCTTGTTGACGTTGCCTGCTCATCCGAAGGCGATGAAGAGAAATTCTGGGAAATCATGGATGAAAGATTAGAACTCTGCTATCGTGCCTTGATGTGCAGACACAAACGTCTCCTTGGCACACCTTCGGACGTAGCACCAATTCTTTGGCAGAATGGTGCACTTGCTCGTTTGAAAAAGGGAGAAAAGCTGGATAAATTGTTATTTGGCGGATACTCCACGATTTCTCTTGGCTACGCAGGACTTCACGAATGTGTACGTTATATGAAAGGTGTATCACATACAGAACCGGAAGTAGGTACTCCATTTGCACTTGAAGTTATGAAGAAACTGAATGCAGCATGTAAAGAATGGAAAGCAGCTAACAATATGGACTTTAGTTTGTATGGAACTCCACTCGAATCAACCACTTACAAGTTTGCAAAATGCTTACAGAAACGTTTTGGCAGAATCGAGGGTGTAACTGACCGCAATTACATCACAAACAGCTATCATGTGCATGTAACCGAAGAAATGAACGCATTTGACAAGCTTAAATTCGAAGCACAGTTCCAGGAATTATCACCAGGTGGTGCAATCAGTTATGTAGAAGTGCCAAACATGCAGAACAACATCGAGGCAGTTCTTGCTGTAATGCAGTATATTTATGAGAATATCATGTATGCAGAACTGAATACAAAGAGTGACTATTGCCAGAAATGTGGTTTTGATGGAGAAATCCAGATTGTGGATGAAGAAGGTTCCGGCAAACTCGTTTGGGAATGTCCAAATTGTGGAAATAGAGCTCAGGACCAGATGAGCGTGGCTCGTCGTACCTGTGGATATATCGGTACACAGTTCTGGAATCAGGGACGTACACAGGAAATTAAAGAAAGAGTATTACATTTATAATTTTATGCCCCGTCGGAAGATGGGGCATATTAATTTTTTGACCACTTTTGAAGCCTTAAAATATATGTTTTGAATGGAGGAGCAAGCTGAATTGGTATTTTTTGTTTTTAGCATGCTTAATTTTTGAATTGCAACAGGTTAGGGCAAGTTAAAATTGCATTTTTCGCTTTGGGCGTGCCTGATTTTTGAATTGAAATAGTATAGAGCAAGTTAAATTAACATTTTTCGTTTTTGACATGCAGGTTTTAAAGGTTAGTAGTCGCTTAAAGCAAGTTAAATTAGCATTGAACAAAATCGCTGCGCGATGGCCTGCCAAGGCTGTGGCGCAGTTTTCTTTT
>CAYVGA010000091.1:0-8134 GCA_964449855.1 uncultured Lachnobacterium sp. | reverse complement strand
ATGTTTAGTCTACGCCATCGGTTATTTTAATACAAGTCAACCCATGAACAGTAACACGAATGTCTTCTCTTGTTATCTTCATAAGAAACCTTCTTTCTTTTCTAACGAATATGTGTTACGATATTATCTGCATAGAAATTTATCCAATTTATTCCATAAAATAATTTTATTATATATGGTAGCTATTTTGATACTGAATAATTACTATATAGATATCATTTGTGTTTGGCAAGTTTTTTTCGGTAAACATTATCGACAACCTTCTTTCAAATTCCCCTGTAAAAAAATGGTAAAACAGTAGCCGAACACAAAAGTTTTGACACTTTGACAAAAGGAAGGGAGAATATTCATGGCAGATAAAATGTTTGAAAACAACCAGGTATCATTAGTAGGAGAAATCGTATCGGACTTTACCTATAGTCACGAGGTATATGGCGAAGGATTTTACATGGTCGAGCTTTCTGTAAATAGATTGTCCAATTTTGTAGATTACATTCCGGTAATGGTATCAGAAAGATTAATTGATGTGACAGGAAATTATCGAGGAGCATATGTTTACATCAATGGACAGTTCCGTTCGTTTAATCGTCACGAGGAGCACAAAAACCGACTTGTGTTGTCCGTATTCGCCAGAGAACTGGAAATTTTGGAGGAGGCGAATGAGGAAGAGGATAGCAATCAGATTTTTCTGGATGGCTATATTTGTAAAGAAGCAGTGTATCGTAAAACACCTTTGGGCAGGGAAATTGCGGATTTGCTTGTGGCAGTGAACCGTTCTTATGGAAAGTCCGACTATATTCCATGTATCTGCTGGGGCAGAAATGCCCGATTTGCCTCTACGTTTGAGGTAGGTACGCATGTGCAGATCTGGGGGCGTATCCAGAGCAGGGAATATGTGAAAAAAATCAGTGAAACTGAGACCGAGCAGCGTATTGCCTATGAGGTATCCGTAAGTAAAATAGAAGTGTAGAAAAGGGTTTTTCAGGCATGCAATGAACAAACGTTTGGTTTATATTGAGTGGAATCCTTATAACATAGTTGCAAAATAGTGGGAAATATGCTATTTTACATAAATAAAATAGGATGATTCAAGGGGGACGCCAGCAAAAGGGAGACTTGAAAGGTCGTTTTGCGAATGACTTCAGAATCATTTATTATGGAGGATAACATGAGTAAAGGCATTGTAAGAGTTTATTATGGCGAAGGCCATGGTAAATCGACAGCAGCATTAGGTACAGCCATTCGCGAAGTTTCCCATGGAAAAACAGCAACTGTTATTTCATTTTTAAAAGAAAAGAGCGCAGACAGCGAAGAATTATTTAAAAAATTAGAACCTGAACTGAAATTTTTCCGTTTTGAAAAAACAGAAAGTTCCTTTGAGGAGCTTTCGGCTTCTGAAAAAGAAGAAGAGATTATGAACTTGAAAAATGGATATAATTACAGTAAAAAGGTAATTACGACCGGAGGCTGTGACTTGGTTATTTTGGATGAAGTCTTAGGTTTATTGGAAAAGCAGATTGTTACGGAAACAGAGTTTGTGGATTTGCTTGCAGCAGTACCGGAAGATATGGTAGTTATTTGCACCGGAAGACGCGTACCAGACAGAGTAAAAGAATGTGCGGATGAGTTATATCAGGTAACATTGGAAAAATAAAGTTGATATGTTGACAGAAGATGTTTGGAATGATATAGTAAAGATACTGAACAATTACGAACTAAATATGAGTTTATAGATAGAGGTTGCGTGATTCATGAGTAGCTTATGGGATGTGGCAGGACAGTAGAACATAAGTAAAAGGGGAAAGCGCCGAAGGACATAGCTGCTGCAGGTTATGATTCTGGGCATAAGATGAAGAATCTTATGACTGTCATCGAAAGATGTTGAGCTATCAGAATGTGGGAAACGAGATTTTGACCGGCTCTATAGATATTTAGAGTCGGTTTTGTTTTATTTGAGATTACAAAGGAGGCTGGTATTATGGCAATTTTTAAAGGAGCAGGTGTAGCTATCGTTACACCAATGTATGACAACGAAGAAGTAAATTATGACAAATTAGAAGAACTGATTAACTGGCAGATTGACGAGGGAACCGATTCCATCATTATCTGTGGTACAACAGGTGAGTCTTCTACACTCAGCATGGAAGAACACAGAAATGTTATTAAGGCTGCTGTAGAGTTTACAAAACACCGTGTACCAGTTGTTGCAGGTACAGGTTCAAACTGCACAAAGACAGCGATTCAGCTTTCAAAGGAAGCAGAAGAAGATGGAGCAGATGGTCTTTTAATCGTAACTCCATACTACAACAAAGCTTCTCAGGCTGGTTTAATCAAACATTATTCACAGATTGCAGACAATACAAAACTTCCAATCATTATGTACAACGTACCGGGAAGAACCGGATGTAACTTACTTCCGGAAACAGTAGCAACACTGTTCAAAGAAAAAGAAAATATTGTAGGTTTAAAAGAAGCTACAGGCAATATGGCACAGGCTTCCCAGACTATGTATTTAACAGATGGTAAATTAGACCTTTATTCCGGCGAAGATGGACTCGTACTTCCACTTATGTCAATTGGTGCATGTGGTGTAATTTCTGTATGGAGCAACGTAGCACCTCGTCAGGTACACGAACTCTGCGAAAGCTATTTCAGAGGAGATATTGCAACAGCACAGAAGATTCAGAGAGAAGCATTGCCATTGGTAGATGCGTTATTCTCTGACGTAAATCCAATTCCGGTAAAGAATGCTTTGAATATGATGGGCAAAGAAGTAGGTCCGCTTCGTGCACCACTCTGCGATATGAATGATGCGAAAAAAGCGAAGATGATGGAAGTTCTGAAGAGTTATGGAATTATGTGATGATAATAGTTCGGCACAGACAAGATAATAGGCGAATTATGTTTACATGAATGAGCAGAGTTAGTTACATGGTGGCGGGAAGAACCGTAGGCACGGCTTTGTGAATGGCATGTGCTGAACAGTTATAGTTTTAAAATAAAGAAATTTCACAAGAAGAAGTGAGGAACTAAAATGACAAAAGTAATTATGAATGGCTGCAACGGTAAGATGGGTCAGTGTATTACAGGCATCTGTAAAAATGATCCGGAAATCGAAATCGTTGCAGGGATTGATGTATATCAGGGAATTGAAAATGACTATCCTGTATTTGCTTCTATTAGCGAATGTGATGTAGAAGCAGATGTCATCATTGATTTTTCAACAGCAAATGCAATTGATGAACTTTTGGATTTCTGCGAAGCAAAAGAAATGGCAGTGGTACTCTGCACGACAGGTCTTTCAGAAGAACAGCTTGCAAGAGTGTCACAGGTAAGCCAGTCGACAGCGGTTTTAAAATCTGCCAATATGTCACTTGGTATCAATACTTTAATGGAGCTTTTAAGAAAAGCGGCATTGGTATTTGCACCAGCAGGCTTTGATATGGAGATCGTAGAAAAACATCACAATTTGAAAGTAGATGCACCGAGTGGAACAGCCCTTGCTTTGGCAGATTCCATGAATGATGCATTAGAGAATGTTTACACTTATAAATACGACCGTAGTCAGGAACGTGTCAGACGTGATAAGCATGAAATCGGTATTGCTGCTGTTCGTGGAGGCACGATTGTTGGTGAGCATGAAGTGATTTTTGCTGGACAGGATGAAGTGATTGAGTTCAAGCATACGGCATACTCTAAGGCTGTATTTGCTAAAGGCGCAGTAGAGGCTGCGAAGTTTTTACATGGAAAACCGGCAGGATATTATGATATGGCAGATGTGATTGCGGCGAAATAGTTGCGAAAATTTGCAAATTCGTGCAATAAGGAATTTGTGACAGCACTGTTGACACAAATTAGCTGGGCAAATAACCGGAAAAGAATTGGTAAAGATTTGTGTAAAGTTTTATAATAGTTACCTAAAATTATGAGAGAGGATTTCGAAAAGAAGTCCTCTTTTTTTGTCGCAAACCCTTGATTTTAGGGAACTTTTTCGAAAAAAGACGAAAAATGATGGGTAAAAATGTCCAAAAGAAATTGTTAAAATATTATCAAGTTGTACATTTTTCATATTGCATTTCTAAAATAAAAGGACTAGAATGTTACACGGCTATAAGCCCTTATAAATATATTATAAAATTTTATAAAAATTTAATGAGGAGAGAAGAGATTATGTGGATGATACCTTTCTTAATCTGTTTTCCATTAGTGGTTGCAGCATTGATGTACCTTATCCGCGTAAACAAAGTTCGTAACATGATTGCCTACATTAGTTCAGGTATTATTATGATTGTTACCGGTTTGTTTTTTGCGTCTTGGATTGGTCAGGGTGCTCCAGTAATGGATCTTTATTATCACACACACACGATCGATATGATTATGCTGGGTGGGGTATGGCTGTTAATGGCTGTTATCACATACTTGAGTTTTAAGTATAAGAAACACATTATCAGCTTGTTATCAATCGTTCCAACGTTGATGATTACTCACATGGAACTGATGGGGCCAGAAATGGCTGAAATTGCACATATCCGTGTAGATAGATTGTCTATGCTCATGTGTGTCATTATTGCTTTGATTGGTAGCTTGATTGTTATCTATTCGGTTGGATACATGCATGGCTATCATCATTTACATACGGAATATGAAGACAGAAGAAATTATTTCTTCATGCTTTTATTCATTTTCCTTGGAGCCATGTTTGGTTTTGTTTTATCCGAAAGTTTACTTTGGATTGACCTTTTCTGGGAAATGACCAGTGTATGTTCTTTCCTTTTGATTGGTTATACACGTTCGAAAGAAGCCATCAAGAATTCATTCCGTGCACTTTGGATGAATCTTTTGGGTGGTGTAGGTGTTGTGGTTGCAGTTATTTATGCAGGATATGCAACAGGAAATCTTTCTTTACACAGCTTAATTACACTTGGTACAGAAGGAAACCCGGCAGCAGTGATTCCTGTAACACTTCTTGCTGTAGCAGCACTTACAAAAGCAGCACAGATGCCATTTTCTTCTTGGTTAATGGGTGCGATGGTAGCTCCAACACCATCTTCTGCGTTGTTACATAGTGCGACAATGGTTAAGGCAGGTATTTATGTATTGTTCCGTCTTGGACCTGCAATGAGTGGTACACAGACAGGTCTTATGATCAGTTTCATTGGTGGTTTTACTTTCTTTGCGGCATCTATTATGGCGATTGCACAGACCGATGCGAAAAAGGTATTGGCTTTTTCCACCGTTTCAAACCTCGGACTTATGGTTGCTTGTGCAGGCATAGGTACAGCGGAAACCATTTGGGCAGGTGTGTTCCTTATGATTTTCCATGCGATTTCAAAATCGCTTTTATTCCAGAACGTGGGTGCTACAGAAAACTCACTTCATAGTCGTGATATCGAAGATATGCATGGTCTTATCTTCCGTTTACCAAAACTTGGTGCATTTATGTTCATCGGTATTGCAGGTATGTTCCTTGCTCCATTTGGTATGCTTATTTCCAAATGGTCAGCACTGAAAGCATCAGTAGATATGGGCAACATCATGTTGGTACTCTTTATTGTTTATGGTAGTGCGACAACTATGTTCTATTGGACAAAATGGATGAGTAAGATTATTTCTTATACAGATACAGAAATCAAAGTAACAGACATTACAAAGAGAGACGAAAGACTTTCTCTTATCATTCATGCATTTCTTATGATTGCACTTTGCTTATTGTTCCCATTGCTTTCTGTAGTATATGTAGAACCACTCCTTACAGAAATGTTTGGTGTAGCAACAGCCGTACTTCCTCAGGGTGTATTGTTCCTCTTGATTGCGATTGTATGCTTTATCTTTATTGCACCAATCATGGCGTTCCGTTATGCGGAAACTTCAAAAGTAAGACAGCTTAAGTCTTATATGAATGGTATTAACGTAGGTAACAACAAAGAGTTCATCGACTCTATGGGTGAGAAAAAGCATTTGTTTATGACAAACTGGTATTTTGCGCATGATATTGGTCAGCGTAAACTTATGAAACCTTGTGCTTTTGCTACAACAGCATTTTTAATTGTTATGTTAAGTATAATTGTAGGAGGTGCGTTATAATGACATTTCGAATTATTGGTATCGTAGCCTTCCTTGTTTTGGCTCCATTTCTTGGCGGCCTTTTAAGCGGTATTGACCGTAAAATTTCTGCTCGTATGCAGGGACGTATCGGGCCTAGCATTTTGCAGCCATTTTATGATGTACAGAAATTGTTATCCAAACAGTTTATCGTTGTTAACTATGCACAGATTTTCTTTGTAGTATCATTTTTGGCAACGATTATTTTTACAGGGGCGATGTTCTTTGGTGGAAGTGATATTTTGCTTTGCTTCTTCTTGCTTTCCACAGGTGCAACATTTCTTATTTTCGCAGCATGCATCACAAACTCACCTTATGCCAACATTGGTGCTTCCCGTGAGTTGTTCCAGATGCTTTGCTACGAACCGGCGGTACTTTTAGCCTGTATCGGTTTTTATTTAGCAACAGGTTCTTTCAATGTTTCTGATATTATCCAGGCAGATATGCCGGCGATTATGAAAATACCAGGATTCTTCTTGGCATTTGTTTTTATCCTTACCATTAAATTGCGTAAGTCACCATTTGACCTTAGTGCTTCGCACCATCCACATCAGGAGTTGGTAAAAGGTATTACAACAGATATGGGTGCGAGAACACTTGCGCTTTATGAAATCGCAGAATGGTATGAGCATGTATTCTTAATGGGCTTTGTCGGATTATTCTTTATTTGGAAAAATCCGCTTAGTTATGTATTAGCAATTGTTGCGGTTTTGGCTACCTACTTCTTGGAAATCTTAATCGACAACACATCTGCTCGTGTAAAATGGCATATCATGTTCAAACTCGCATGGGGTATGACCATCCTTGTAGCTGGTGTAAATTTAATTGTTTTGATGGTAATATAATAAAAAGAAACTTTAAGGGTGCAAAAATCCTTTTGTAAAGCAAATTCTTATGGATTTTTGCATCTTAATTGTGAGTGTAATGAACAATTAAGAAAGGGGTAGAAAAATGGGAAACGTAAAAAGATCTCCTTGGCTTCTCCATTATGATGGATCAAGCTGTAACGGATGTGATATAGAAGTGTTAGCCTGCCTTACTCCTGTATATGATGCAGAGCGTTTTGGTATCATCAACACAGGTGACCCAATGCAGGCAGATATCTTCCTGATTACAGGAGGAATCAATAAATCAAACCAGGATGTTGTTCGCCAGCTTTATGAACAGATGCCTAGACCAAAGGTAGTCGTTGCAGTTGGTGTTTGTGCATGTACAGGCGGCGTGTTCAAAGAATGTTACAACATCATTGGTGGTGCAGATACAACCATTCCGGTTGATATTTATGTTCCAGGCTGTGCCGCAAGACCACAGGCGATTATCGATGGTATCGTAAAAGCTATTGATTTGTGGCAGGAAAAAGCAAATAATCCGGAATACGTACATGCGATGTACGAATCACATGAAGGAAAAGAAGAGAAGGAGGACAAGAAGTAATGGCAGAAATTAAGAATCCGGCACATGTTTTAGTGGAAATTACTCCAGACCAGTTACTTGGTGAGGTAATGAAATTTAAAAACTTAACACTTCGTCTTTCTCAGATTTGCTGTGCATACTCAAATGAGAAAATCGAGCTCAGCTATTCTTTTGCAAATGATGATACAAACGAATATACAAATCTTCGTTTGGTTATCGACAAAGATACAGAGGTTTGCAGTATTACAGAGTTTTATCCATACGCATTCCTTTATGAAAATGAAATGAAAGAATTATTTGGTGTAAAGATTCAGATGATTAATTTGGATTACAATCAGAAATTATATCGTCTCAAAGATGAAACACCATTTATCAAATAGGAGGTAGGAGAGATGGCAAAACAGAGTATTATTCCTTTTGGACCTCAGCATCCGGTTCTTCCAGAGCCAATCCATTTGGACTTAGTTCTTGAAGATGAAAAAGTTGTAGAAGCAATCCCTTCTATCGGTTTTGTACATAGAGGTTTGGAAAGTCTTGTAGACAAAAAAGATTTTAATGAAATGACTTATGTTATTGAACGTACTTGTGGTATCTGCAGCTTCATGCATGGTATGGGTTA
>CAYVGA010000090.1:0-8194 GCA_964449855.1 uncultured Lachnobacterium sp. | reverse complement strand
ATACAAAAAAATATTGTAAAATAAAACCAAAGCAAAATTTTCACGAGATATATAGTATAAGGCCTTATACGAAAGGAGACTCGTCCATGACGGATGAAAGAATTGTAGAGCTGTATTGGAACAGAGACGAGTCTGCGGTAGCAGAAACGCAGTCCAAATATGGCAGATATTTGACAAAAATTGCATACAACATACTAACCGATATGGAAGATAGTCTGGAAAGCGTGAATGATACATATATGTATGCCTGGAAATCGATACCTCCACATCGGCCGGGTGTGCTTTCCACCTATCTTGCCAAAATTACACGCAGGGTATCCATTGATATTCTGCGCAAAAAAAGCAGAGCAAAAAGAATTCCATCGGAATATACATTTTCATTATCAGAGTTAAAGGATTGTATTTCTGACCATGATAGGACGGAGCAGAAGATTGAGGCAGAAGAATTGGGAAAAGCAATTCAGACATATCTCAAAACCATTTCGCCGGAGGCAAGAAAGCTGTTTATTGGCAGATATTATTTTCTGGATTCTTTAAAAGATGTGGCAAAATATTGCAATATGTCAGAAGCAAAGGCAAAAAGTATGCTGTATCGGACACGTTGTGGACTAAAAGCTTATTTGGAACAGGAGGGCTACTATATATGAGAGATGAAAATAAGGAAAACCGAAGTGAAATGATCCATGATGCCTTAAACTTTTTAGACGAAGAAATGATAGAAGAGGTAGAAAAACTACGCGGATTTGTAGAGAAAGAAGAGCTGGAATGTGGCTTGAATTTAGAAAAACAGATGGTTTCCATCCAAACTGCCAGAGAGAAAAAGAAATTCTGGCGCAGATGGTCGACTTTGGCAGCCAGTGTGTGTGTACTGATTGCAGGAAGCTGGATATATGGAAATTACATAAAACCTGCCGATCATATGGAAAATGCACAGGCTTCCTTTGATGATGCAATTTCGAATCCGGAAGATACGGATATGGAGGATGCAGTCGTAGGGGAAGATGTATCAGCACGTGAAGAAAGCCTGAAAGAGGAAAGTGATGCTGTGGAAGAGAATTCGATTTCGAAAGATGGGATAACCGATGATATGACTTCAGCTATGCCGGAATCTGTGGAGAGCAGAAATGAGGGTGTGGCGATTCCGCAAATGAAAGTGAATCTGAGAAAAGCAAAAGAAGGTGATTTGCAGGGAGATATGCTGGGATTTTTCATTCTCAATGGAAACTGTTATATACAGTATGAATTCCAAACTGATTATGAGGAATGTGGTGCGGATTTTGTGGGAAAACGTGTCGGTCATATTACAGGCATGATTGATGAATGGACCGAAGCAGATGGTTACGTAGATGGTGCAGGTACTTACACGGGAGATGTATATGAAATCAAAGGTGTAGACCCGGAGCTTATGTTGTGCATGGTTGGGGAAGATGGCAGTGTAGAGACATTTCTGAATAATAATGGTATTACCTTGTATCAGGGCGCGGATTTGGTAGACGATTGGCTGAATCTGCGTGGAAATTTCGAGACACTTTCTTTTGAAACGATAGCGGACAATCAGTTTGTGCACCGTCAGATGGCATTATCAGAGGAAGAAAAAGAAATTTGTGAGCGTTTTCTGGATGCTTTTGCAGAAAGTGAGTTTGTTTATGTAGAGGAAAAATTAAATCACCCATTTGGCGGAGATAACGATACAGAAGATATGCTGGATTTTTATTTTGTAACAAAGAATGGTTTGCGGTTGCGTTTCCGTACAATGGGAGACGGCTATGTTTGTTTTCCGTGGATAAATGCATGTGTACAGATAGATATGGATGTGTATAACGAGATGGTGGACTTTTTGCTGAAATATATGTCATATAGACTAAAATAATTTATGAGCGTAACTGTGAAGGTACTGAATAGTTATATAAATTTTAAAGCAAAAATGGTTTTCTATGTCAAATAAATTATAATTGTGTCTATACAAAATTTTTAGCGTATAAGATACAAAAAATAAGAAAAAGTAGCAGAAAATACGAAAAAATAAGAGAATTTTGCAATAAAAAGGATATTTTTGTGTCATGGAAGAAGATTTTTCTGTATAGACACAAATGATTGCTTTTGCGATATAAATCGTGTGTTTATGTAAGACATTTCGCAGAAAGAAGGAGTTGAATTAGAATGAAAAAGAGAATAATAGCATTATTTATGAGTATAGTAACAGCCTTGTCAATTGTAGGATGCGGAGTAAGAAACCAGCCGATAGAGGGAACAGTTCCGGTTAGTGAAGTGGGTACCGAAATACCAGGTTGTGGGGGCGATGAACCAATTACTATGGTAACGGATGAATATGATGCAGAAGATGCACAGGCTGCTGCGATGGATTTTGCCGTGCGCCTGCTTCAATATGCATATGCCTATGAAATGATACCGGACAGCGCTAGTGCAAAAAATGTATTGGTATCACCGTTTTCTGTTTATCTTGCACTTGGTATGCTGGAGAATGGTGCGAAAAGTGAGACGCTTGCCCAGATAGAAGAAACGCTGGGGTTGAATGTCGGACAGATGAACTGTTTTGCACAGGAATATTTAGAGGGCCTTTCCAATGAACTGAAAATTGCCAATTCCATCTGGTATACCGACCATGCAAGATTTACCTTGGAAGATAATTTTGGTCTGGTTAATAAAAATTATTACAATGCTGACTTGTACCAGCGTCCATTTGATGATAGTACCGTAAAAGATATCAATGACTGGATAGAAGAAAAAACAGACGGAACCATCCAGGAAATGTTGGACGATATTCCAGCGGATGCCGTTATGTATCTAATCAATGCACTGGTATTTGAAGCGGAATGGGATGACAAATATGATGAAAGTCAGATAAGAGAAGGACGTTTTACTGTAAATAATGAACATGAGCAGATTGTGGATATGATGTATTCGGAAGAATCTTACTATTTAGAAGATGAACACGCAATCGGTTTTTTGAAATATTATGAGGGAAAAGACTATGCGTTTGTAGCTTTGCTTCCAAATGCAGACACCGGTATATTCGAGTATTTGTGCGGACTGACCGGAGAACAGTTACAGAATATGTTAAAGAATCCCAAAGAAGTACATGTAAATGCGGCTATTCCACAGTTTACGACAGAATATCAGGCGGAATTGAAAGATATTTTACAGGAAATGGGAATCGTGGATGCATTTGACGCGGATAAAGCAGATTTGACCGGGCTTGGAACATCCGAAGCAGGAAATATTTTTGTCAGCCGCGTGCTGCATAAGACATTTATCGAAGTAACGCCTGTTGGTACAAAAGCTGGGGCAGCAACTGTTATTGAATGTAGAGATGAATGTGCAATCATCTATGAGGAGTCTAAAGATGTTATTTTGGAGCGTCCATTTCTTTATATGATAATCGATTGTGAAACCAATCAGCCGATTTTTATGGGTATTGTAAATCATGTAGAGCCCGGAAAATGTCGTGAATTGTGCGGATATCCTACAAAAGACGAATTTTGATTATTGCTGTGTGTGGAGTGAAAACTAGTTGTTTTGTAACATTACCTACAAGCGAATTTTTGTTTCTGTAAAGAAACAAAATTGGTAAAAAAAGTAATTTGACATAGATACATTCTATTAGTATTATATATGATATGAATAAATTAAGAATATTTTTATTAAAACACAACAATTTTATAGCAGGTCTTTTGATTGCATCTTTTCTGGTGGCACTTCCTTATGCAGCAGAGCAGTTTCAGGCGACAAGTGCGCAGGACAAAAAAGAAGAAGCAGAGGAAAATTTAAGTAACGTAGAAAGTGAAATTGAAGAAATCGAAGAACAGCAGCAGGAAGTAGAAGCAGAGCTTGCACAGGTGCGTGAAAAATTATCGAATCTTTTGGATCAGCAAAAGAAATTGAAAGTAGAAATTGCAGACACGCAGGCTTCGATTGAGCAGACACAGATGGATTTAGAGGTTGCCAGAGAAGAAGAGGCAAAGCAGTATGAGGCGATGAAAATCCGTATTCGCTATATGTATGAGAATAGTACAAGTGATAATATATGGATGGCACTTTTGGAATCAGATGGTATTACTGATTTTCTCAATCGCATGGAATACATAACAAAGATTTATGATGCAGATCGTGAATTGACTGAGAAGTACCAAGAAGCAGTTGCTTTGGTAGAAGAAAAAGAACATCAGCTTTTCTTGAAAATGGATGAACTTTTGGTAAAACAAGAGACATTCCTTGGGCAGCAGGCAGAAATCGAAAGTATGATTGCAGATTTGGAAGTGGTACAGACAGAGTATGCAGAAGCTTTGGCAACAGCAGAAGCACAGGCTGCAGAATATCGCAGTACCATTGAAAAGCAGAGTGAAATTATCCGTAAAGAGGAAGAGGAGCGACGTCGCAAAGAGGAAGAAGAAAGACGCAGACAAGAGGAGGAAGAGAAAAAGCGTCAGGAAGAAGAGGCGAGTAAGACCCCATCGGACTCGAAGGATGAACTGCCATCCAATTCACAGGGCGTAACCGGACAGGATATAGTAAATTTTGCCATGCAGTATGTAGGAAATCCTTATGTATGGGGTGGAAACAGTCTGACAAACGGCTGTGACTGTTCTGGTTTTGTACATTTGGTTTATAAAAACTTCGGTTACAATACAGTACGTTATTCCATGTCTTTCTTATATGAAGGAGTAGCGGTATCCAGAGAGGATGTGCGTCCGGGAGATATCGTAGTGTATGCCATTAAAAATGGTGTTGGACATGTGGCAATTTATGCCGGAAACGGCAAAATCGTAGAAGCACAGTCTTCAGCAGCGGGGATTACAGCAAACCGTTCCATCGATTGCCGTGAAATCGTAGGTATTCGAAGAATTATTAATTAGCGAAAAGAGATTTTATGTTTATAGTGGATTACTTGAAATCGAGTTATTGGTTTCGGGTAATCCATTTTTTAAGCTGCTTTAGCAAAAAAAATAAGGAAAAATGAAAAATAAAAAAGGATTTTGTAGGAAAACACAGAATATTAAAATTGTAAACTATTCTTTTTGGTTTTTGCAGCTAAAGGAGAATGATATGACAATTCGCGAACAAATGCAGAAGATGGAACGAGAAAATCTAAGTCCGTATGCATGTTTGAGTGTAAACAGCAGAGGGCGTGACAGGGAGGAAGCGGAATGTGATATTCGGCCGGTTTTTCAAAGAGACAGGGACCGCATTTTACATAGCAAATCGTTTCGCCGCTTGAAAAATAAAACACAGGTCTTTCTGACACCAAAGGGGGATCACTATAGAACCCGTTTATCCCATACATTAGAGGTGTCGCAGAATGCCAGGACCATAGCCAAAGCATTGAAATTAAATGAAGATTTGGTGGAAGCCATTGCATTGGGGCATGATTTGGGACATACACCATTTGGGCATGCAGGAGAAAGACTTTTGAACAGTGTGTATAAAGGCGGTTTTAAACACAATGAGCAGAGTGTGCGGATTGTGGAAAAATTAGAAAAAGATGGCGAGGGTCTAAATCTTACATGGGAAGTAAGGGATGGGATGTTAAATCATCAGACAAGTACCATACCGCATACATTAGAAGGAAAAATCGTACGCTTATCGGACAAAATAGCCTATGTGAATTCGGATTTTGATGATGCGATTCGTGCACAAATGTTAAGTGAAGACAGTATTCCTTTGGAAATTCGAAAAACTTTGGGATTTGATACCCGAAGCAGATTAAATTGTCTGATTCATGACATTATAATTAACAGTATGGGGCAGGATGATATTAAGATGTCTGCGGAGTGTTCCGAGGCATTAATGGATCTGCGCGCATTTATGTTTGCCAATGTCTATAATAATCCGATAGCCAAGAGTGAAGAAATACGAGCTGAATCCATGTTAGGACAATTGTACCGGTATTATATGGAACATCCGGAGATTCTCCCAGAGAAATTCTTAAAGATGTATGATGCAGGAGAAGACTTAGGACGTGTCGTATGCGACTTTATTTCCGGCATGACGGATCAGTTTGCGATTTATCGTTTTAATGAATTTTATCTGCCGAAAGCATGGCAGGTGGATGGCTTTTAGGCTGCGAAAGGAGATATATGCCATTTTATTCCGATGAACTAATAGAGGAAGTGCGTGCACGAAATGATATCGTAGATGTCATAGGCGGTTATGTACGCCTTCAGAAAAAAGGAAATACCTATTTTGGACTATGTCCATTTCACAACGAGAAAACAGGATCCTTTTCCGTCAGTCCGCATAAACAGATGTATTATTGTTTCGGCTGTGGTGCTGGTGGAAATGTGTTGACTTTTGTACAAAAATATGAGAATTTTACATTTCCGGAAGCTATGCAGGTCTTAGCGGATCGTGCAGGTGTGGCACTTCCGAAATATGAGATGACCAGTACACAGAAAAAAGAAGCGGATAAACGCTCACGGCTTTTGGAAGTTAATAAAGAAGCTGCAAAATACTTTTATACCCTGCTCCGCAATCCGAGAGGGCAGAGGGCGTATACGTATTTTAAAAACCGAGAATTAACCGATGAAACGATGCAGAAATTTGGTCTGGGATATGCAGACCAGTATAGTGATGATTTGTACCGTTATCTAAGGCACAAAGGATATGAGGATGAGATTCTAAAAGAATCAGGACTCATTACCATGGACGAAGTTCGTGGTGGACACGATAAATTTTGGAATCGTGCCATGTTTCCGATTATGGATGTGCATAGTCATGTCATTGGATTTGGTGGACGAGTGATGGGAGACGGAGAGCCCAAATATCTAAACTCTCCGGAAACGAAAATATTTGATAAGAGCCGTAATCTTTACGGTTTAAATATCGCAAGGAGTACCAGAAGAGATGGTCTGCTTCTTTGCGAAGGATATATGGATGTGATAGCACTGCATCAGGCAGGTTTTGATAATGCAGTTGCATCTTTGGGAACGTCATTGACCAGCGGGCATGCCAGTCTGCTCAGACGATACACCAAAGAAGTATATCTCACCTATGACAGCGATGGTGCAGGTGTAAAAGCCGCCCTTCGTGCGATTCCGATTTTGAAAGAAGTTGGTATCACAGCTAAGATTATAAATATGCAGCCTTACAAGGATCCGGATGAATTTATCAAAAACCTTGGGGCGGAGGAATATCAAAAACGCATTGACAATGCAGAAAATTCGTTTTTGTTTGAAGTTCGTATTCTGAAGGAGAAATACGATTTCAATGACCCGGAATCAAAGACTGCATTTTTTAATGAAGTTGCAGCAAAGCTTCTGATGTTTTCCGAGGAATTAGAGAGAAACAATTATATCGAAGCCGTTGCAAAAAAATATAATATTCGTTTTGAAGACCTGCGGAAGATGGTAGGCAGCCTGGCAATGAAAGGCGGAGGGGTGAGCAAGCCGGTTCAGCTAAAAAGCGGTGTCCGTGAGAAGAAAAAAGAAGATGGTATGAAGCAATCCCAGAAATTGCTGCTTACATGGCTCATTGAAGATACACGACTTTTCCCAATGGTTTCCAAATACATTTCGGCAGATGATTTTACCGAAACACTTTATCACAAGGTGGCAGTGGAAGTGTACCGTCAGTTTGAAGAAACAGGTACAGTTATGCCGGCAAAAATCATCAATATGTTCGAAAATGAAGAGGAACAGGCTGAGGCGGCAGGACTATTTAATGCACATATCCATGAAGTGGAAACACAAAGCGAGATGGAGAAAGCATTAAAAGAAACCATTATCCGAGTCAAACAAAACAGCATTCAGTACAGAGAGGCACTTGCAAGCCCTACCGATATTGCTGTCATGATGCAGTTTATCGAGGAACGCAGAGCCTTGCAACAGTTGGAAAAAATGCATATTTCCCTTAATTAAGGGAAGACTAATAAATGACCGAGAGGATGAATAAAGATGGCAAAGAAAAAAGAAGAACAACAAGTACAAGCAACAGAAACACAGGAAATGAGAGAGAAATTTCAGGCAAAACTCATCGAAATTCTTGCACTTGGAAAAAAGAAAAAAAATATGCTGGAGTATCAGGAAATCAGCGACTTTTTCAAGGATTTGAATTTAGATGTTGAGAAAATGGAACTCGTATTGGAGTATTTAGAACAGAATGGTATTGACGTACTTCGTATCAGTGACGATGATGACGATGATGAAATCATTTTAACCGAAGAAGACGATGTAGAAGT
>CAYVGA010000089.1:0-8272 GCA_964449855.1 uncultured Lachnobacterium sp. | reverse complement strand
ACAGTAAAGAAAAGGAGCCGAATATGGATATATTTAGCGTATTTACTATGGTAGGTGGCCTTGCCATGTTCCTTTATGGAATGGATGCAATGGGGGATGGCTTATCTAAGTTATCAGGTGGAAAGTTAGAAACAATTTTGGAAAAACTTACGTCGAATCGTTTGATGGCAGTACTTTTGGGTGCTGGTGTAACAGCTGTTATCCAGTCTTCTTCTGCAACGACGGTTATGGTTGTAGGTTTCGTAAACTCAGGTATCATGAACCTGAAACAGGCAGTGGGTATCATCATGGGGGCGAACATTGGTACAACCATGACTTCATGGCTGTTATCACTGGTTGAAGTCGAAGGTACGAGCTTCTTTATGAAGATGTTAAAACCGACGTCGTTTTCGCCAATCCTTGCACTGATTGGTATTATTATGATTATGACTTCCAAAAATGATGGAAGCAAGAAAAAAGATATCGGTAATATTTTGATGGGATTTGCTATCCTTATGTTTGGTATGGATACCATGAGCGGAGCAGTAAAACCACTGGCAAATGAACCGGCATTTACAAACATTCTTACAATGTTCACAAATCCGGTATTAGGTGTTGTAGCAGGTGCGGTTATGACGGCAATTATTCAAAGCTCGTCTGCTTCTGTAGGTATTTTGCAGGCACTTTGTGCAACAGGTGCGATGAATTTTGGGGCAGCACTTCCAATTATTATGGGTCAGAATATCGGTACTTGTATTACCGCCATTATGTCTGGTATGGGTGCAAGCAAAAATGCAAAACGTGCTTCTATGATTCATTTGTATTTTAACTTAATTGGTACAATTGTATTTTTGATTGTATTCTATATTATTAATGCATTTGTTCATTTTGAATTTTTAAATGGTCCGGCTTCTGCAACGGGTATTGCGGTAGTGCATAGTGTATTTAATATTGTATGTACCATTTGCTGGTTCCCATTTGCAAATGTATTGGTAAAACTTGCAGAGCTTACTATTCGCGATAAAGCAGATGAAAAAGAAGTAAAAAGCGAATTTGCAATTTTGGATGAACGTTTCCTTGAACAGCCTGCATTTGCGATGGAGCTTTGCAGAAAAGAAGCGGTAAAGATGGCAGAACTTGCAAAAGAAGCAATTTATATTGCATTGGATAATATAAGAAACTATAAAGAAGAAGACTACACGCGTGTACGGGAAATGGAAGCTGAAGTAGACCGCTACGAAGATGCACTCGGTTCTTATCTTGTGAAGTTAAATAACAAAGATTTATCTCCAAGAGACAGTCGTTCCGTATCCGTTATCTTACATTGTATCAACGACTTTGAACGTATTTCTGATCATGCAGTAAATATTATGGATTCTGCAAAAGAAATGCACGATAAGAAGTTAAGCTTTTCCGCAAATGCAATGAAAGAATTTGAAGTATTCTCATCTGCAGTTCACAAAATCGTTCATATGGCAGTACATGCTTATGGTGATAACGATTTAGAAAATGCAAAGATGGTAGAGCCATTGGAACAGGTTATCAACGGCTTGAATGCAGAAATGAAACAGCGTCATATCAGACGTCTGCGTAAAGGCAAATGTACCATCGAACTTGGCTGGGTGCTTCAGGATCTCTTAACTAATATCGAACGTGTATCGGATCACTGCTCGAATATTGCAATCTGCATGATTGAGGTAAAAGAAGATGAATTTGATACACATAGCTATTTGGAAGAATTAAAAGAAAATAACTTCAAATGGTACAAGCATGCAATCATTGTTTACAGAGATAAATTTGCATTACCGGAAAGTGTAATTGATGAAGAAGAGTCTGTAGTCTCAATTGTAAAAAATGAGAAAAAGGATTCTAATAAAAAATAATGAGTTTAATTTATATTGTAGAAGATGACAGTAATATCCGTGAGATTGAAACAATTGCATTAAGAAATAGTGGATATCACGTTGTGGCTTTTGAATCGGCAAAGGAATTTTATCGTAAGGTGAAGGAATGTATACCGGATTTGGTGCTTTTAGATGTGATGCTGCCGGATGAAAGCGGATATGATATTGTTAAGAAAATTCGAAAAACACCTACAATGAAAAAAATTCCTGTGATTATGGTTACAGCAAAGACACAGGAAATTGATATGATAAAAGGGTTGGAAGATGGTGCAGATGATTATATCAAGAAACCTTTTTCCATCATGGAACTGATTAGTCGTGTGAAAGCACTTCTTCGAAGAACGTCTTCTGAAGATAAAAAGATGCTTAGATTGGATGATCTTCGCATTGATCATGAACGACATGTGGTATTTGTAGGAGAGAAGATCGTAGAGCTGACGTTTAAAGAATATGAACTTTTACGACTGCTTGTTTCTAATGTTGGAGTTGTAATGTCGAGAGAAAATATTATGATTCATGTTTGGGGAACGGATTTTGAAGGAGAGTCTCGAACCGTAGATATGCATATAAAGACCTTGCGGCAAAAGCTCGGCAACATGGGTGCACGTATTAAGACTGTACGTAATGTAGGATATGTAATTGAATAAGAAAGAGTTATTGTTTATAAAGAAGGGTGCTTAGGTGTAAACAATAATTCGGTGAGGTGTGAGATGAGAAAGAAGATTAATTCAAGATTAATCGGAATCGCACTAATTGCAATACTAGTCACTCTGTTTGGGGTGACTAGTATTTATTATTATCTCTTTGAAAATCAGGTGCGAAAAGACCTGCATGTTCTGGCAGAGACTTTAGTAGATTCTGGCGTATTCCAAAAAGAACGACTAGAGCATATCATTTTTGAATCGGAAGATATTCGTGTTACTTGGGTAGACGAGGATGGTATGGTTCTGTATGATAATTGGAATGATGTTCAAACGATGGAAAATCATATGGAACGTCCGGAGATACAGGATGCATTTAAAACAGGAACCGGCGATAGTGTACGTACTTCTGATACCATGCAGATAAATACTTATTATTATGCACTTAGGATAGAGAATGGAACAGTGGTACGTGTGGCGAGAAATGCCAGTAGTGGTGCCCGCATTTTTATGAATGCCATGCCAATTGTGCTTGCAATCACCATAGCAGTTATGATTTTATGTGTAGTATTAGCGGACTATTTAACGAAGCAGTTGATTAATCCGATTGCGGCTATTGCCAATAAATTGGATGATGCAGAGAACAATAGTGGTAGTGGTGCGATATACAAAGAGTTAGAGCCTTTTGTTCAGACCATTCGTATGCAGCATGAAAACATTTTATCTGCGGCAAAAATGAGACAGGATTTTACGGCAAATGTCACTCATGAGCTAAAGACACCATTGACAGCGATATCCGGATATGCGGAATTGATTGAAAACAAAATGGTAACAGAAGAACAGACGATTATTTTTGCGGGAGAAATTCGTAAAAATTCCAATCGTTTGCTCACATTAATTAATGATATTATTCGTTTGTCTGAGTTAGACCACATGGAAATTGGAACAGACTTTGAAACCATTGATTTATATGCTTTGGCAAAGGATTGTGCAGAAAACATGCTGGTAAATGCCAGACGCAGAGAGATAGACTTTGTGTTTGAAGGACGCTCCTGTATGGTACAGGGAAATCGCCATATGCTTTGTGAATTAATTGAGAATTTATGTGAAAATGGAATTCGATACAATAATGAAGGCGGATTCGTTCATCTAACAGTTGGAGAGAAAAATGGAAGGGCAATTTTGTCTGTGGAAGACAATGGAATTGGTATTCCGGAAAAATACCAAGAGCGTGTATTTGAACGTTTTTATCGTGTGGATAAGAGCCGTTCGAAAGCGACCGGTGGTACGGGACTAGGCCTTGCAATTGTAAAACATATTGTGGCAATTCATTCGGCGGAAATTGAGCTGCAGAGTGAGGTAGGAAAAGGGACGGCCATTACGGTAAAGTTTTAGTTACTGTTAGAAAAAGACCTAATGGGTCTTTTTTTGTTGGAGAAAATATGATAAAACAGAAGTATTAAATTTAATTACGATTGAGAAAAGAGGAATGTCATGTATCAGGAAATTTCACAGCTTCTTATGTATGGAGATATTGATGAGAATGAAATATTGTATCAAATGGGACAGTTGTTTGCCCGTTTTGAAAAAGGTGGATATGAAAAGATGGAATTAGTGCGCGATATCCATACACAGGTAAAACGTATTTTAAAAGTAGCTACAGATTATGGCTTTGATGATAATCTTTGGCATAACTATCTGACTTTTTATTTGATGATGAATGAAAACCCATTCAGCATGACCTGTGAAAAAGCAGGTGCCAGTGAGGGCAGCGTAAATGCATTGGTGCAGCAGGATTTTGCCCTTTTCAAAAAGTTGTTTGATTATGATTTTTCACGTATTGAGGATGCATTGGAGATTTCTTGTTTCACAAGTATTTCCAATTACAAAGCAATTGTGAAAAAAGACCTTATGTACAATAAAAATGTAAGTGAAAAAGTACGTACGCTTAGCAAAAAATTAGAAGAAACAAAAACAGCAAGAGAATTTTTCAAGGTGATGTCTGATTTTTACAGAGATTATGGTGTAGGAATGTTCGGTATGAATAAGGCATTTCGTATTGAAGAAAAGGCAGAAGGCGGTATCTGCTTTAAGCCAATTAATAACATGGATTCTGTCATGCTGGATGATTTGATTGGTTATGAGATTCAGAAAAAGAAATTGGTAGATAATACACAGGCTTTTGTAGATGGAAAGAAAGCAAATAATGTACTTTTATTTGGCGATAGCGGTACAGGAAAATCTACCAGCATCAAAGCAATTGTAAATCAGTATTATGACGATGGACTTCGTATGATTGAAATTTACAAACATCAGTTCAAATATTTGTCTGCTGTGATTTCAGAAATCAAAAATCGTAATTATAAATTTATCATTTACATGGATGATTTATCGTTCGAAGAATTTGAAATTGAATATAAATATCTGAAAGCAGTCATTGAGGGCGGTGTAGAGACAAGACCGGATAATATTTTAATTTATGCAACCTCAAACCGCAGACATCTGATTAAAGAGACATGGAATGACAGAAATGATGTAAATACAAAGATTGACAGACATCATTCCGATACAGTAGAAGAAAAACTTTCTTTAGTAAATCGTTTTGGCGTGACCATTAGCTTCTCAAAACCAAGTCAGAAAGAATTTTTTGCAATTGTGATTGGCTTAGCGAGACGTGAAGGCATTACGATGTCGGATGAGGAATTGAAAGCCGAAGCAAATAAATGGGAACTGGCACATGGCGGCTTATCCGGCAGAACCGCACAGCAGTTTGTGAATCACTGTTTAGGCATGCAGTAGATAGCGAAGCCGGTTGTGTCATGCTTGCATGTAAACAGACTGCTTCACTATCTACGAGATGGTATTCAACCATCAGCAAGTGTTTTGGTTGCGTAAGCAACGGGAAAGATATAAAAAGGAGAAAAAGATGCTTTATCAAATCAACAATGGTGCCGTCGTTTTTGGCGACGATGTCATTTTACATGATATTAATTTTGAAATAAGAAATACAGAAAAAATTGCCGTTGTAGGTCGAAATGGCTGTGGTAAAACAACACTTTTGAAGTTGATTTCCGGAGAGGTTGATATGTACCACGAAGATGGAGAAGAGGGCTCTATCGCAATGGCGGGAAAACCACAGATTGGATATTTAAAACAGATTGCATTTGATGACCCGGATCTTACATTGGAAAAAGAAATCCGTAAAGTGTTTGCACCTATGCTGGCAATGAAAGCAGAAGTGGAAGCGTTGGCAAAAACGCTGGAAACGGATCATTCAGAAAAAAACGTACAGGCATATACGATGCTCGAAGAAAAGTTTCGTGATTTAGGCGGTTACTATTTTGAAAAGGAATACGAAGTTTTGATTCGTAAATTTGGTTTTTCGGAAGAAGAACGGAAGAAACCGCTGCGTGATTTTTCCGGCGGGCAGCAGACGAAGATTGCATTTATTAAATTGCTTTTGAGTAAGCCGGATATCTTGCTTTTGGACGAGCCGACCAACCATTTGGATGTTACAACGATTGAGTGGCTGGAAAGTTATTTGAAAAATTATCCGAAAGCTGTGGTTCTGGTATCCCATGACCGTATGTTTTTGGATAATATTGTGGATGTGGTATATGAAATTGAATATGGCACAGCGAAACGCTATCCGGGTAATTATACCCAGTTTATGGCACGTAAAAAAGAAAATTATGAAAAACAGTTGAAAGACCACCTGGCACAGCAGAAAGAAATCGAGCGTCTGCAGCGCATGGTAGACCGTTTTAAAGGAAAACCAACCAAGGTTTCCATGGCACGTTCCAAACAAAAAGCAATTGAACATATGGAGATTATTGAAGCTCCGGACCGCTACGATAATCGTACATTCCATGCACATTTTCAGCCGCAGGTAGAGACCGGAAATGATGTACTGTTTGTGACCAATTTGGAAATCGGCTATGAACAACCGCTTTCCACAGTAAACGTAGATTTGAAACGCGGAGAAAAACTGGGAATCTTAGGAGGAAATGGCCTTGGAAAATCCACATTCCTAAAAACCATTGTAGATAAAATTCCTGCCCTTTCCGGAGAATACAAATATGGTGTAAATGTGCAGATTGGATACTTTGACCAGCAGATGGCTATGTATCAGAGCAATAAAACCGTGCTGGATGATTATTGGGATGAGTTTCCAAATTTAACGGAAACCGAAGTCAGAAATGCCCTTGGTGCGTTCTTATTTACAGGGGAGGATGTATTTAAGAATATCAACATGCTTTCCGGTGGAGAAAAGGTACGTCTTGCACTTTGTAAGATTTTGAAACGCAGACCGAATGTTTTAATCCTCGACGAACCAACAAACCACATGGATATTATTGGAAAAGAAACCTTGGAAACCATGCTGAAAGATTTCAAAGGAACACTGATTTTTGTATCGCATGACCGTTATTTTGTAAAACAGGTGGCGACACAGCTTTTGGTCTTCGAGGATGGAACGACCAACCTTTATAAATTCGGTTATGACGAGTATCAGGAAAAATTAGATAAAGAAGCAGAAAAAGAGGATGGTTCTTACAAACCTACGATGGATTTGGGTGGCCTCATCAGTAATGAAGGGGCAGCGACTGCGGGTGGACAGATGGCAGCCCCAGCGAAGAAACCAAATATAAATATTGGTAAGGAACGTTCAAAAGTAGAGAAAAAAGTAAAACGTGCAGAAGAGGAATTGGCGGTAAAGGAAGAAAAACTAGAAGAATTAAAAGCAGAATTGCTTCGACCGGAGTTCCAGTCCAGTTATTCCAAACTGACGGAAATTCAAGGACAGATAGATGCGATGGAAGAAGAAATTATGACAGCAATGGAAGAATGGGAACTTCTTTCGACACAATTAGAGGAACTCTTGACAGAAGAAAATGTAAATAAATAGCATTAATTGTCAGAAAATTAAAACAAATAATTAAAATTGAATAAATTACTTTACGAATAGAGTGAAATTGTTTATAATATACCTATGATAGAGAATTGTCATAGGTATATTTTACTTTTATAAAAACAGGTAATTTGCAACACTGTTCGTGTGTAGCACAATCTTCTTTGGGTTCTCTATCAAATATATTTCCACAGGGGGAGACAGCATGAGAATTACGATTACGGGCAGAAACATCGAATTGACACCAGGAATTAAAGAAGCAGTGGAGGATAAGTTAAGTAAGTTAGAAAAATACTTTAAACCAGACACAGATGTACTTGTTACATTAAGTGTTGAAAAAGATCGTCAGAAAATTGAAGTAACCATTCCAACTAAAGGACATACCATTCGTGCAGAAGAAGTAAGCAATGATATGTATGTATCTATCGACTTGGTTGAGGAAACTATCGAACGTCAGTTAATTAAATATAGAACAAAGATTGTTTCAAAGAAAATGAACGCAGCAGCAAATTTCAAAGCAGAATATTTAGATGAAGAGATTGAAGATGATGACGAGGATGAAATCAAAATCGTTCGCTCTAAGAGATACGATCTAAAACCAATGTATCCGGAAGATGCATGTATC
Organism: uncultured Lachnobacterium sp.; assembly: GCA_964449855.1. Lineage (GTDB taxonomy): Bacteria > Bacillota > Clostridia > Lachnospirales > Lachnospiraceae > Roseburia. The sequence continues at coordinate 214 of CAYVGA010000089.1, read as the reverse complement.
CAAATGGAACTCCTCGGACATGATTTCTTTGTATTTGTAAATGCAGAAAATGATGCGACATGTGTTGTTTATAAGAGAAAAGGAAATACATACGGAATCATTGAGCCGGAATAAAAACATAAAAGCCGTGCGATCCAGTAAATAAAGGGTCGCACGGCTCTTTTTTATTTTATTTGTAATGCAAAATCTATTGACAGGTATATATGAATCAATT